>CACZOZ010000470.1:0-2624 GCA_902782865.1 uncultured Eubacteriales bacterium | reverse complement strand
TTTTGCCGAGATCTTTCTGGAGGATCGGGTCAACGGCAGTGTGACGATGCGCTCCGGGAAGATCGAGAATCAGCAGTCCTGCCGTCTTCACGGCGCGGGCGTCAGGGTGTTCTCGGGGCTGAGTGCCGTCTATGTCTACACAAACGATACCGGCCGGGACGGCCTGATCGCGTGCGCCAAACGGGCGGCCGCGGCGGTCGCCGGTCATGAAAGGGTATCCGCGGCGCCTTTTTCTCAGCGCGCGTTGGATAACAGGCACATCATCACGATACCGCCGTTTTCCGTGACCGCTCAAAGGAAAGCGGAAAAGCTCCGGGCCGCGGACGCCGCGCTGAGGATGTATCCGGAGATCGTGCAGGCGATGATCTCCTATAACGACAGTGAACAGAACGTGTGGATCTGCAACTCGGAGGGGCTCTTTGCCCACGATAAACGCGTGTACAGCCGCTTCTCCGTGAACGCGATCGCGTCCAACGGGACAGAGAATCAGTCCGGCCGTGTATCTCCCGGCGCCATGCAGGGGTTTGAGCTTTTCGACCGGGATGTGGATCCGGAGATGTGCGCCCATCAGGCGGCCAAAATAGCGGTGACCATGCTGCACGCGCCCGCGTGCCCGGCAGGCCGGATGCCCGTGGTGATCGACGGCGGGTTCGGCGGCGTGATCTTCCATGAAGCCTGCGGCCACAGCCTGGAGGCGACCAGCGTCGCGCCCGGCCTGAGCGAGTTCTCCGGTAAACTGGGCACGAAGATCGCGTCCGAAAAGGTAACGGCGGTCGATGACGGCACGATCCCCAACGCCTGGGGCAGCGAGAACATCGATGATGAGGGCACGCCGCCCACCAAACTCGTGCTGATCGAGAACGGCATCCTTAAAAACTATATGATCGATAAGCTGAATGCCAGGAAGATGGGCATGCCCGTGACCGGTTCCGGGCGCAGGCAGGGCTACATGTTCGCGCCCACATCCCGCATGCGCAACACCTATATCGCGGCCGGGGATGACGGTGAGGCCGAGATGATCGCCACCATGGGCGACGGGCTTTACGCCCGGTCCATGGGCGGCGGCTCCGTGGATCCTTCCACGGGCAAATTCAATTTCGCCGTGGATGAGGGCTACCTGGTCAAGGACGGGAAGATCGCCCATCCCGTCAGGGGCGCGTCCCTGATCGGCCGGGGCAGCGAGATCCTGATGAAGATCGACCGGGTGGGCCGTGATATGCGCATGGCTCAGGGCATGTGCGGATCCCTGTCCGGGAGCGTGCCCACCAATGTGGGCCAGCCGATGATCCGTCTCACCAGCCTCACCGTGGGCGGCGCCAAATGAGCCAACATTATTCGATAAAGGAGAACAGCGTATGGAAGGATATATAAAGCGCGTCCTTGAGGCGGCCGCCCGGAACGGGATCGAGCCCGCCGAGGTGTATATGGCCGGCCGGGATTCGTTCCGCGCGATGTGTCAGAAGGGCGTTATTTCCAACTATTCCGTCAGCGCCACCCACGGGCTGTGCCTGCGGGGCATTTATCAGGGCAGGATGGGATACGCGTCCACGGAAGCCTTTGACGAGGAGAGCATCCCCTGGCTGGTGGAGCGTGTCATGGAAAGCGCCCGGCTCAATGAGGATACGGAGCAGGCCGAGATCTACCCCGGGGACGGAGAATACCCCGTGATGGACAATTACGCGCCGGAGCTGGATCGGGTCAGCACCGCTGACCGGCTGGCGCTGATCCGGGAAGCGGAGCAGGCCCTTCTGAAAAAGGATCCCCGGATCGCCGCCGCGGGCCGCGATATGATCAGTGTGACCAGTGTGGAAACGAGGATCGAGAATTCCCGCGGCCTGAAGCTCTCCCACCGGGACAACGCGGCGGTGGCTTTCCTTTCCGCTCTGGCGAAGGAGGGAGACAGGGCCGCGACGGGATACGGTTTCCTGGTCAGCCGGGATTTTAAAGACCTGAAAGCCGATGAACTGGCGGACAGGGCAGCCGGGAGAGCGCTGTTCATGCTCGGGGCCCAGCCGGTAAAGAGCGGCACCTACCGCTGCATTTTCCTCAATGAGGCGATGGCGGACATGCTCGGCGTGTTTTCAGCCGTATTCTCCGCGGAGAATGCCCAGAAAAACCTCAGCCTTCTTTCCGGCAGGGAGGGGGAGAAGATCGCCTCCGACGCCGTGACCCTGATGGACGATCCCCTGCTCAAAGGCGGCTTTGCTTCCCGTCCCTTTGATGATGAGGGCGTCAGGTGCGTGACCAAGAAAGTCATCGATCACGGCGTGCTCACCACGCTCCTGCACAACCTGAGTTCGGCCCGCAAGGCCGGCCGCGGTTCCACCGGCAACGGCCTTAAGGCCTCCTACAGCGCGCCGGTCCGGGTCGCGCCCACCAATTTCTTCTTCGCGCCCGGTGAAAGCACCCTTGAGGAAATGATGCGGGATATGGGCGACGGCATCGTCGTCACCGAGGTGAGCGGTCTCCACGCCGGCGCGAACGCTGTCAGCGGGGATTTCTCCCTGATCGCGGAGGGGTATACCGTCGTGGACGGAAAGAAGGGGCAGCCGGTGGAGCAGGTGACCGTCGCGGGCAATTTCTATACCCTGCTCCGGAATATCCGGGCGGTGGGATGTGACCTT
>CACZOZ010000469.1:0-2561 GCA_902782865.1 uncultured Eubacteriales bacterium | reverse complement strand
CGGCGTCAAACGCTTCATCATGGTGAGCACCGACAAGGCGGTGAACCCCACCAACGTGATGGGAGCCACCAAGCGCATGTGCGAGATGATCGTGCAGAGTCGTTCCGGCTCCGTCACCAGCTTCAGCGCCACGCGGTTCGGCAACGTGCTGGGCAGCAACGGGAGCGTGATCCCGCTGTTCAAGCGGCAGATCGCCAACGGCGGGCCCGTGACCATCACGGACAAGCGGATCGTGCGTTACTTCATGACCATCCCCGAGGCCAGCCAGCTGGTGATGACCAGCGGCGCCATGGCGAAGAACGGCGAACTGTATGTGCTGGATATGGGCAAGCCCGTGAAGATCCTGGACCTGGCGGAAAACATGGTCCGCCTGAGCGGCCTTGAGCCCTACAAGGACATCGATATCGTGGAGACCGGCCTGCGCCAGGGCGAAAAGCTCTACGAGGAGCTCCTCATCAAGACCGAGGAGCTGGACAAGACCGACAACAACAAGATCTTCGTGGAGCGCGACAAGCCCCTGACCCCCGATGAGATCGATCATAAGCTGGACGTGCTCCGCGCCGCCCTCACCACCCAAAGCAACCATGTGGTGCGGCAGGCCCTGATGGATGTAGTGCCCACCTACCACACCCCCGAAGAAGTGAACGAAAAGGCGATCGAGGCCGAGGAGATGCGCCTCGCCGCCGGAGTGTGACGCTCTGCGTACAGATCCACCCGATATGAGGCAGTCATGGATACAGAAAAGAAAGTCATTATCACTCTCGCGATCGTTCTCGCCGCCCTGCTGATCGTCGTTTACACGGTCAACAGCGTTTCCCACACCGCCAGGATCAGTTCTCTTAACGCCCTGGTGGCGGAAGTGCTGTCCGACATCGCCGCCGGCGATTACTCCGCCGCCCGCTCCAGGGTGGATCAGATCCGCCTGGAGAATGACGATTCCAAGCTCGATAAGAGAAGGTTTGAGAGTATCCGAAAGAGCCTGGTGACGATCATTGAGGGGCATTGACAGTAAGGGGGGAGCAGTATGAAGCTATTCCTGAGGATCCTCATCAGTATCGCCGCCGTCGTCGGCATCGTGTTCGCGGGCAGTCTCATCAAATACAGCAATGGGCTGTTATTGCCTGAAAAATATGTTTATGTCAGCAGTTCATCCGCCGCGTATGACTATCCGTGGATCAGAAATACCGGCGCGAAATATCTCGGCGGTGACGCGTATAACTTCATCGTTGAGGCTTCCCTGAAAGCGGGTTACTATAACGCGGTATCCGATGAGAAAGCGATCACGAAGGTCGGCGGTCTCACCCTGCTCTTCATATCGATATTCACTTTTCTGGCATCATTGTGCTCTGTCGAGCGGTGCCTGAGCGAAGACAGAAAACTCAGCATCCTTCAGAGCATCGCGGTCAATACCAAACCGTCGTTCAATGTCCCGACGGGCGACGGGGCTGCGTTTCGCCCGATCGATCTGGCGGAGATGATAGGCAGTGATGCGCCGGAGGCTGATCCGGAAGGGGAGCCGGAGGCCGCCGCGCAGCCTGAGCCGGAAGAAGAGGATCACCGCTCTGATACCGCGGCTGAGGATAATGCTGCGGATATCAAGGTCACGGAATAAGCTGTGCATTCCCGTTTTACGTCTGTTGTTTCGATCTTCGCCCGCGGTGAAAGCATTGACGCATTTACCGCGGGTCTTTTCCCATAAAATACATTCATAAAACGCGAACGGCCGAATATACAAAAAAAACCTTGACATAACCTTCACGACAGTTTATACTCCGGAACCGTGTTTCCCTTCTTATTTTATTGTATATGTTTTAATACTTATTCATTCATCATTGCTCAGCGGCGTTGGCCGCGGAAAGGAAGGAATAATTATGCGTGTCGTGATCCAGGAAAACTATGAGAAGATGTGCAAGTGGGCGGCGGGCTACATCGCCTCGAAGATCAAAAATCACAAAGAGGACCGGCCTTTCGTGCTCGGCCTTCCCACCGGCAGTTCACCCATCGGCGTTTACAAGGAGCTCGTCAGGATGAACCGGGCCGGTGAGCTGTCCTTCGCCAATGTGGTCACCTTCAACATGGACGAGTATCTGGGCCTGCCTCATGAGCATGACCAGAGCTACTGGTATTTCATGCATGACAATTTCTTTGATCACCTGGTGGATATGAAGCCCGAGAACATCAATATCCTCAACGGCATGACGGATGATCCCGAGGGTGAGTGCAAAGCCTACGAGGAGAAGATCCTGAGCTATGGCGGCATCGATCTTTTCATGGGCGGCATCGGCGTGGACGGGCACATCGCCTTCAACGAGCCCTACACTTCCCTCACTTCCCGCACAGGACTGAGGATGCTCACTACCGATACACGTATCGTCAATTCCCGTTTCTTCGGCAACGATCCCGAAAAGGTTCCCGCCATGGCCCTTTCGGTGGGCATCGGCACCGTGACCGACGCGAAGGAAGTCCTGATCCTCATCAGCGGTCACAACAAGGCCCGCGCCCTGAAGGAGACCGTTGAGGGCAGTGTCAGCCAGAAATGGACCTGCAGCGCGCTGCAGATG
>CACZOZ010000468.1:0-3077 GCA_902782865.1 uncultured Eubacteriales bacterium | reverse complement strand
TCACCCGCCGGTCGTCCTCCCCGAAGGAGAGGCTCACCAGCAGCCTCCCCTGGCTGCCCAGGAGAGAGATCACCCGTTCCGGGTCCTCCCGGATGTCCCGCACTTTGAGGATGCCGCTGCGGCGCAGCTTTTCGGCCGTCTTCTCCCCCACGGTGTAAAGGACGCCCACGTCCCGGCCGCTCAAAAGATCCATGAAGGCCGCCGGGGTGAGGATCTCAAAGTACCCGTCGGGCTTTTTCTCCTCGCTGGCGGTCTTGGCTGCGGACTTGGAATAAGCCAGGCCCACCGAGCAGCTCAGGCCCGTTTCCTCCCGCGTGCGCTCCTTGATGCGGCGGGCGAAGGAGCGGGCCTCGTCCCAGGAAGCGGCCCTTCCCGTCACGTCCAGGTAGGCCTCGTCCAGGGCGACGGTCTCCGAAGCGTCGGCATAGTCGTTCCAGATATCGTGCAGCTGACGGGATACCCGGCGGTACCGGTCGAAATCCGGATGCTTATAGACCCCCGTCGGGCACAGGGCATAGGCTTCCTTGATGTTCATCCCGGACCGCACGCCGTACTTCCGGGCCTCGTAGCTGCAGGTGGCCACCACGCCCCGCTCCCGGGGCAGGGCGCCGATGATCAGCGGCCTGCCCTTCAGGCCCGGATCGTCCCGGATCTCCACCGAGGCGTAGAAGGCATCCATGTCCACATGGATGATCTTCTGATCCATCTTATCCTTCGGCGTGCGGCGCCTGCGGGGGCTGCCACACGAAGAGCCCCTCCGCCGCCGCCAGGGCGCGCACCCTGTCCAGCAGGGCCGCCGTGGGGCCGTAGATCGTCATGTGGGTGTCGTTCCTGTACAGGGCGATGAGGGCGTCCCCGGCCGGCAGGCGGATCAGCACGTCCCCGGCCTCGATCCACGACGCCAGGGCCGCCGGCTCGGGATCGGTCACGCTCTTTACGTCAGAGCCCGGATACACCACGAAGTCCTGATAGCAGTTCAGCTTGAGCAGCACGCCCAGGAACTTCCTTCTCAGATCCATGTACCGCGCCCCGGTCAGGTAATACTTCTCCACCGCGAAGTAGCGCCCGGCCCTGTCCGGGCCCGCCTGCTCCGGCAGCAGGTCCACCACGTAGTACGGCTTGTCGAAATACTTGCCCAGCTCTTCCCTTTCCATGCCGCTCATGTCTTACTCTCCTTTCTCTCCCGCCGGGAGAAGCACCTTCTCCCGGAAAGCTTCCAAACGGTCTTCCCCGATCCCCAGAGTCTTCAGCGCCTCGGGACCCAGGGCCTCCCAGGCGGCCGCCAGATACTTCTCATCCGCGATATAGGCCCGGTACACGCTCCCAGCGAAAGCGCGGCCCCGCGTCATCAGGGCCCGGGCGTACACCTGCCTGGCCCGGGGCAGGTACAGGTCATTGGTCTTCATGTAGTCCGCCATGATGGTGTCCCTGTCCACGTTCAGGGCCTCCAGCACCAGCGCGGACACGAGGCCGCACCGGTCCTTGCCCGCCGAGCAGTGCCAGAGCACCGCGCCGGAGGAAAAGTCGTGCTCCATCACCGCTGTCACCGCCGCTTTGAGCGCCGGGGCCCGTTCGGCGGCCAGGTACCTGTATATCCGCTCCATATCCGGGACGAATTCCCGCCGGGCCGCCTCCTCCCTTGTGATGCCCGCGGTGAGATCCTCCAGGATGGGCAGGAGCTTTTGATCCCGGCCCCACACCCGGTCCGGCGCCTCGGAACGCTCCCCGGGGGTCCTCAGATCGATGACGGCGGAAATACCCCTCAGGTCATTTTCCTCCGCGCGGTCCAGGCTCGCCGACCGGATCAGGCATCCGCGGCGGACGGTCCGGCCGTCCCTCGTCCCGATGCCGCCCAGGTCCCTGAGGTTCTCGATCACGGCCGTCCCTCCTTTTCATCTTTATGCTCCCATGACGATCCTATCATATTTTGACCGCCTTGGCAATGATCTGACGCCTTTCGTCATCGGGGACTTTAACTTGTTTCCGCATCATGATATAATGCGCATTGCAAAGGGATACTATGCGGGACCGGGTGAAAAACCGTCCCCCACACTGTATCCGATAAAGCCAGGGAGGTCCGGGATATGGATCCGTCAGGTCAGGACAGCTGCTCAAAGTGCGGCAAAGCCTTCGGGGCGTCGCCCTCCTATCTGTTCATCGGGAAGCGGTACTGCCTGGAGTGCTTCCGCGCGGCGCGGGAAGAAGCGTCCAAACGCGCACGGGAACAGGAAAAAACGTATGATGCGCCCGCGGCGACGCCCGGCGCGGGCGTTTACAGGCTGGATGATATCCTGCCCGCGCTGAGAAAGGACGCCGATCCCGAGCCTGTCTACGGCACCGCGCTGAAGGAAAAGATCGGGGAATACCTGGCGGCCTGGCGCGCCCTGTCTCCGGAGAGGACGCAGGCGGAACAGGCCCGGATCAATACCGCGTGGAAGGCCCTGGTGACAGAAATGAACAGGACGCCCCTCATCGTGCCCTTCAGCTACCGGGACGACGAGCCCGGCACCGAGGATAAAGCGCTCCACTGCACGGCGGCCGCCGCCGTGAGGCTCAACCGGGACGCCATCGTGTACCGGACCGGCCGTATGACGCCCGCGCAGACCGCGCCTCTTTTCTGGACCCACGGCCCGGACGGGGAGCTCAGTGTGGACTATGACTGGTGGGACATCTCCCGCTTTGCCGGCAGTGAGGGCTGGCATTTTGCCACGGACAGCGCCGGCCGCGGCCTGATGTATTTCCATCGGGCCAAAGCGGACGGCAAACAGTACCTGGGCGTGTACACGTCCATCGGCGCCATGATGAGTTTGTTCCCCGATACCCCGTGCCCTCACGCGGCGGTGATCACCGCCGGGGACGTGAGGGACCTTGTGCTGAGGGATCCCTCCCTCACCGGGATCATCCTGGACCCGAACACCGAATACCACTGCATGATCCCCCGGACGTACATCCGCTGAGACCGATCCCCCTGTTTAAAGAGGGGCTGTTGCACAGCCCCGCGCACGAAAATCTGACGATTTCCGTGCGATAAGACAGAGGTATGAACCCTTCACCGATCCTGCCTATCTTGCTCACAT
>CACZOZ010000467.1:0-3366 GCA_902782865.1 uncultured Eubacteriales bacterium | reverse complement strand
GACCATGAGCTTGGTGAGGTCGCCGCCGTCCTGGAGCTTCTTCAGTTCATCGTTGGGCTGCAGCAGGGCGAACAGCAGGGCCTTCTGGAAGTTCCGGTACCCGGTGACCCAGGCAGAGATGCGGTTGATGCTGGCGTCGAAGTAGTCGAGGGCGATGTGCACCCGGCCGTCGAGGCCGCCGCAGCGGACGATCTCCCGGGCGATCTCCCGGGTCTCGTCGTCAAACAGCACCACGTGGTCGCTGTCCCAGCGGATGGGGCGGGTGACGTGCAGCGCGATCTCCGGGAAGAAGGTCAGCAGGGCGGGGATCTTGTCGCTGACCACCTCCGTGGGATGGTAATGGCCGTTGTCCATCAGAGGGATGCATTTGTCGCGGTTCATCGCGGCGTAGGTCAGGGTGAATTCAGCGCTGCCCGCGGTGTAGGCCTCCACGCCGATGCCAAACACCTTGCTCTCCACGCAGGGCTTTACCTTTGAAAAGTCGAAGGGCTCCGAAAGGATCTCGTCCAGGCTTTCCTTATAGCGCATCCGGGGACCCATCCGGTCGCCGGGAACGTCCTTGAAGCCGTCGCCGGTCCAGATGTTCATCACGCAGGGTTGGCCCAGCTGCTCCGCCAGGTACGCGCTGATGCGGATGCAGGCCTTGCCGTGGTCGATCCAGAATTTCCGGGTCTCCGCGCTGGGGGAGGACAGGGTCAGAGGATCACATTTCGGGTGGGAGAAGAAGGTGGGATTGAAGTCGCAGCCCAGGCCGCGGGCCTTGCAGAATTCCACCCATTTTTTGAAATGCCGGGGCTCCAGCCTGTCACGGTCCGCCCACTCGCCGTTCTCGAAGATCGCGTAGCTGGCGTGCAGGTTCATCTTCGGCGTGCCGGGGATCAGTTTCAGCACCATGTCCAGATCCGCCATCAGCTCCTCCGGGTCCCGCGCGCGTCCCGGGTAATTGCCGGTGGTCTGGATGCCGCCCGTCAGGGGCTTCGTCGGATCGGTATCAAAGCCGCGGACGTCATCCCCCTGCCAGCAGTGCAGGGAAACGGGGACCGTTTTCAGCTTTTTGATGGCCGCGTCCGTATCGATGCCCAGGGCCGCGTAGCGTTTCTTAGCTTCCTCGTAACTCATCATTCGACCTCCATTTGTATTTTAAGGTTGCCCATTGCGGTCGCCTCGATCGGCAGGGCGACGACCCTGATGCCCGCCGCCTCCTCGGTGAGCCGGTTCAGGAAAGCGTTCCTGGCCCCGCCGCCCACGATATAGAGCCTGTCATACTTCCGGCCGGTGTTTTTCTCGATCTCTTCGATCGCCTGGCGGTACCCCTGCGCCAGGCTGCGGTAGGCGCAGCGGAAATAGCCGCCCGCGCAGTGGGGCGGGTGGGGCAGCTTCGAGTCGAAAGCCGCCTTCATGCTCTCCGGCGCCAGGAACACAGGGTCGGTCACGTCCACCAGATGATCGAAATGCTTTGCCTCCGCGTCGGCAACGATCTCCCCCCAGGGCCTGCCGGGGCACAGTTCGTCCCGCAGCCGGTTGACCAGCCACATGCCCATCAGGTTTTTCTGGTAGCGGTTGTACCCGACGCCGCCCTCGTTGGAGTAATTGGCGGCCCGGCTGGCGTCATCGGTGAGAGGCCTTTCCGTCTTGACCCCCAGGAGGCTCCAGGTGCCGCTGGAGATGTACAGTTCGTTCCCCTCCATGGGGATGCCCTCCACGGCACTGCCGGTATCATGGGTGGCGCACAGGACCACCTTGATCCCTTTGTACTCGCCGATCACTTTGCCGGGCTGCTCCAGAGGCCCGAAAAGCTCCGCCGGGAGGCCGAGGACCGAAATGATCTCCGGATCGAACGTGCCGGTGACAGCGCTCACCATGCCGCCGGTGGTGGCATTGGTATACTCATGGCTTTTTGTCCCGCAGAGCCGGTACATCAGGTATTCCGGGATCATCAGGAAGTCCGTGACCCCGTCGAGCCGCCCGGCGGCTTTATCCGCGTACAGCTGGTAGATCGTGTTGAAGGGCTGGAACTGGATGCCCGTGCGGCGGTACAGCTCCTCAAAGGGCATCAGGGCGTGCACCTGATCGATGGCCGCCTGCGTGCGGCCGTCCCGGTAGGCGTAGCAGGGCAGCACCGCCTCATCGCCCCGCATCAGCACGTAATCCACGCCCCAGGTGTCCACGGACAGGCTCCGGATCCCGGGAAAGGCCTTCAGCGCCTCGTCGATGCCCGCCTTCACGTGAAAGAGCAGGGCGTCGATGTCCCAGGTCAGATGCCCGTCCTTTTCGGTGACGCCGTTGGGGAAACGGTAGACTTCCCGGGTGGCGATGCCCCCGTCCTCCCTCCAGCCCACGATGTGCCTCCCGGAAGAGGCACCGATATCGATCGCGAGAAAATGCTCCATCAGAAATCACCTCATGCTCGATTATAAAGCAGTGGGACCGGACCGGTCAAGACGGGATAAAAACATTTGTCCGCAAAAAAGGAAGGGAGCCGAAGCTCCCTTCCCCGGAACCGCCGCGGCCGTCACCACAGCAGGCTCTTTTCGGTCTCCTTGTCGAAAAGCTGCACCACGCGCCCCGCGAACACGAAGGAGCACTCCCGGCCGCTGCTGAGCATGGCCAGTTTTTTCTCCTCCAGCTCGATGGTGGGCAGGCGCAGGATGATGTTCTGGCCGGAGCCCGTCAGCGCGGCGTGCACGTGGAGCTCGCTGCCCATCATCTCGTTGACCGTCACCGTGGCGTGCATGGCGTTGGGCGTGTTCTCGAAGGTGCAGGTCATGTGCTCGGGCCGGATGCCGGCGGTGACCGCGCCGGACTTGACCTTCCTCGCGCTCAGGCGCGCACAGGTGTCCTCGTCCAGGTCGAGGGTGTAATCCTGGACCTGGAGGGTGTATTTCCCGCCCCGCTCGGTCAGGGTGCTGTCGATGAAGTTCATCTGCGGGGAGCCGATGAAGCCGGCCACGAAGAGGTTCTGGGGCTTGAAGAACACTTCCTGGGGCGTGCCCACCTGCATGATGAAGCCGTCCTTCATGATCACGATCCGGTCGCCCAGGGTCATGGCCTCGGTCTGGTCATGGGTAACGTAGATGAAGGTGGTATCCACACGCTTGCGCAGCATGATGATCTCGGCGCGCATCTGGTTGCGCAGCTTGGCGTCCAGGTTGCTCAGGGGCTCATCCATCAGGAACACCTTGGGGTCGCGCACGATGGCGCGCCCGATGGCCACGCGCTGCCGCTGGCCGCCGGACAGGGCCCGGGGCTTGCGGGTCAGGTATTCCGTGATGCCCAGGATCTTCGCGGCGTTGGTCACCCGCTCGTAGATCTCATCCTCCGGCACCTTCTTCAGCCGCAGGCTGAAGGCGATGTTGTCGTACACCG
>CACZOZ010000466.1:0-2685 GCA_902782865.1 uncultured Eubacteriales bacterium | reverse complement strand
GTATGTCAGGATGTGAATCAGAATACTTACCGATGGTTCCTGAAAAATCCCGGGGATGAGGTTCCTCCCCGGGATTTTCTTTTGCTTTTGCCGTGGATTGCGTGTAAAATAGGAACAGACTTCCTCTTTAAACAGATGAGGGATCAAAAACGAAGATCAGGAGATGCTTATGAAAACAGAGCAAAACACCGGAAACTGGATCCGGGAACAGCTTTCCCGGACTTATACCCTGAAACAGCTGGATCTGGGCACGGATGCCCGGCTGGTCAAAAAGGGCTTCACCTTTGAGACGGAATCCTATGAGGTCGCGGAGCTCGGCCATCTCTGCGTCATGCGGATGAAGGCCATGCTCGGGCTGATGAGGATGGAGACCGTGGTTCTTTCCGTCACGCACAGGGATGTACCGCTGATCAACCTGGACTATGTCAAGGCGTTCGGGAAAGAAACCCAGATGGTGGAGCTGTACGATACGCAGATCGCGTTTGAGCCGGAAGACCTGCAGAAGGCGTTCCTGCAGATTCGGGACCGGGATGCGGATCTGGCGGACTATGCCTCCGCGGAGAAGCACTGGTATGACGAGATTCTGTATCCCTGTTCGTATCTCAAAACAGGAAAAGGCGTTTCCGGCCGGTTGGCGGGTGCGGCCCGGGATTGTGCTGGGTCATATATCTCCCTGCTGGCCCGGGCGCCTGCCTGTGACCCGGCCGAAAAGCAGGGCAAGACCCGGCATTTCGCTGAAACGCTGTTTGCAAGCGGCGGGCCGGCCGTCGATCAGGTGACCAAGCTGTTCGGGCGCGACACTGCCGAAAGACTGATCTTCCGGCATATGTACGGCATCCGCTGATTCCCGCAGGGCCTGCTTTCGCATTTGGACGGTCTGATGATTCAGACGGAAAAGGAGATTTTCATAATGGTGTTTCCCCTGTATTTCTGGCTGCTGTTCGCCGCGGCGCTGCTGATCAGCTCCATCGGCTTTAAAAAGTATGTGTGGTTTATCTCCATCGGCTACGGTTTTTCCATCGCGGGTGAAGGGATTCTGATGCTGATCCTTTTCGGCATCGGTCAGAAGCTCACCCTTGGCACGGTCCTCTGCTGCGCCCTGCTCACGGTGTACGGTTGCAGGCTGGGCGGGTATCTGGCCTATCGGGAAATGAAGGTCTCGTCCTACAGCAGGAATATGACCGGAGAGATCAAAAATGATGTCCCCGCGGGCGTGAAGGTGGCGATCTGGATCACCTGCGCGCTGCTGTATGTGCTGCAGGTCCTGCCCGTGTTCTACCGGCTCCACAACGGCAGCGGTTCCAACGCATGGGTATATATCGGCGCCGCTGTCATGCTCTGCGGGATCATCCTGGAAACCGCCGCGGATATTCAGAAGAACTGGGCGAAGAAAGTCAATCCGAAGCGCTTTGTGGACACAGGCCTCTATCGTCTGGTCCGCTGTCCGAACTATTTGGGCGAAATGCTGTTCTGGACCGGCGTAATTCTGTCCGGTATCGGCTCAGTTCACGGCTGGCAGTGGGCGCTGTGTCTTCTCGGATATGCCGGCATTATTTTCGTCATGTTCAGCGGAGCGCGGCGTCTGGAGATCCGCCAGAACAAAAACTACGGCAGCGACCCGGAGTACCGGAAATACGTAAAAACCGTTCCCATTATGATCCCTTTCATTCCTGTGTACAGCGTGGAAAAGTACAAGTGGCTGGTAGGATAATCCGCCGCTTCCCTGTCGTTCTGAAAAGATCCCGATCTACCCTTCAGAAAAATGAATTCCAGTCAGGAGGATCATATGAAACTGCTTCACACAATCAATGCGTTTGCCCTTGCGCAGCCTGAGAAAACCGCTTTGAACGACTGCGGCGGAACAGCCGTTTCCTATGCGCAGTTGATGGACATGTCCGGGCGCGTATATCATTATCTGAAGAAGCAGGGCATCGGACGGGAGGATATGGTGAACATCCTGCTGCCCCGCGGCGTGGAGCCTTTCATTGCCATGATCGGCGTCTGGCGGGCAGGTGCGGCATGCGTCATTCTGGAGGAAGGCTATCCCGCCGGGCGGGTGAAGTTCATTCAGAACGACTGCGGATGCCGGCTGGTCATGGATCGCTTGGTCTGGCAGGAGGTGATGGCCTGTGAACCGCTGGAAGGTATGGAAACCGTCGATGATCATGATGCGGCCTTCGCGGTATACACCTCCGGTTCCACCGGCAATCCCAAAGGCGTGCTGCATGAATATGGCAATGTGGATCGTATAGCAGGGATTGATCTGACCCTGACAGACTATGCTCTGACTTCACCGCTGAACTTTTTCGCTTCCGTCTTTGGCTGCGTCTCTGTGCTGCATGACGGGGGTACGCTGTTTGTCATTCCCTGGTCCGTCGTCAGGGATCCGTCCGCGGTGAGGGAATGCTTTGTTCGGTATGGGATTACCCAAACACTCTGTGCTCCGTCGGTCTTTCATCTGTTCAGGGATATTCACTCCCTTGAGCTGATCATCGTTGCCTCTGAACCGGCTTACGGGATCCGGTCGGATGATCCGAACCTGTCTGTGTATAACTTTTATGGCATGTGCGAGTCGGCATTTGTCGTTGCGTACAAGAAACTGGATCAGCCCAATGAGATATCGCCGATCGGCCGGGCATGCCCCGGTGTTGTCATGACGCTCAGGGATGAAGAGGGAAAGCCTGT
>CACZOZ010000465.1:0-5401 GCA_902782865.1 uncultured Eubacteriales bacterium | reverse complement strand
GGATGAAACCTTTGTGAGGTTCACCTTCGGGTTTCCCTATCATCTGGGCATGCTGGGCCGCCCGTGACCGGGCGTGCTGCTTTGGATGTTTTCTCAAAACAGGATCAAAACGCGCCGTGGCCGAATAGGTCACGGCCGTTTTCTGTTCATGACATGCAGGGCGAAACCGAACAATTCCTCCCGCAGGTAGAAAAACCAGACGCGCCCTTTTTCATCCCGGCGGATGCTCTCACCGATGATATCGATGCCCCGTTTCCGGAAAAAGGCCATGGCGCGCTCCGCCGAACCGGTGAAGAACCCCAGATGGCCCACGGTGCCGTAAACACCGGCGTGCATGAATTCCAGGGCATCGCCCGCGTAGGTCGAATTGGCCCCGGGCCTTACGGGCAGCCGGAAGAGGTCCGCCACCTGCTTCGCCCGCTCACCGGCCTCGGCGCGGTCCGCGTTGTTGATGCCGATATGCGCCAGCTCGAAACCGAGGACGCGTTTGACCGCCTGTTCACACTGCCTGGTGATATCGGAAAACCGTCCGCTGTCGATGTCAACACTGTCGATGATAAAGCTTCCGGAACAGGCCGCCACACACTCCTCCTCCAGCCAGGGTCCCAGATCCTCCGGGGCGATGCCTTCATCGGGGATGAAAGAGGCGTCCGGAAGCTGCCCGCTCATTTTCAGGATATCGATCAGGCCCTCCGGACGGGCGGAAGGGGTCAGCTTCAGCATGCGGCACCCTTTTATGTAAGCCGCGGATGCCTCACTGAAGGAGGAACATACCGGGATCACGGGATACCCCTTCTCCAGGCAATGCTCAAGCAGGATCAGGTCCTGTCCGGTGACTGTCAGGAAGGCCGCGCCGGCATCCATGAACGCGTCGGCCATGGCCTGTGTCGGGACAGCCCCCACACCTGTCACAGTCCCGGGATGAGCGTGAGCGGCCCGGAGCGCTTCTAAAACGCAGGTCGTGTCCGGGGCCATTTCCAGGGCTCTGATGCCGCCTTTACAGACGGCGTCCAGGAGCGGCGGGATCTCTTCCGCTTTTTTGATCGTTACTTTGGGCAGCAGTCCGTCCTGCCGGATGAACGCTAAAGGATCCATGGTGATACCTCCTTCAGGTCCCTGATAGATTTTGCTCCCGCGGCGCTTCCGCCACGCCGCGGGTCGCGATCACGTCGCTGCCGGTGCCGAGGATATCGGATATAAGGACACTGCCCGCTTCGACCGGCGCGTGGAGCTCCAGCGCGTGTATCGTTTCCACGGCTCTCATGATTTCCCCTCTGGGGATGGGCCTCGTGAGCCTTACGCTGCACAGGGGCTCAGCGCCCCCCAGGACCCGCACGCTGGTGGCGATAGTGCGGCGGGGATCGGTCGTCTCCTGAAGCGCCCAGGCCCTTCCCCGGGCGCAGCCCTCGCCGGTGACATGAAGATCACCGTTCACGTTTTCCACGGTGATCTCGCAGCTGTTGGGACAGACGACGCAGGTGAACTGTTTCATCATTCGATCGTCACCTCGATATCCTCCTCCCCGTCCGAAGGGGTGACCTTCAGGCGGATCATTTCCGCGGGCAGAGCTTTCCTCATCTTTCGGCGGCCGATGATCCTGTCTCCCTGCCGGACGGTGACGGCCACATCCCGCATGGGCTCGGTCACGCGCAGAGAGAGGATGAACTCTTGACAGCCGTTCACCCTCTGGGGCACGGTATAGCGCACTCTGGGGCCGCAGCGCACTTTTCGGCTGCCCGCGGGGAACACAGGCTCTGACAGATACCGCCCCACCGCGTCGGCCAGCGCTTCCGCTTCTTCGGAGACCAGGTCCGCCAGGTCATGCACCTGCAGCACATTGCCCGCCGCGAAGATGCCCGGGACACTGGTCTGATACCGCTCATCCACATCGGCGCCGCCGGTGCGTTTATCCAGCATGACCCCGGCGTCAAGGGAAAGCTCGTTTTCCGGGATGAGCCCCACGGACAGGATGAGCGTGTCGCAGGCGTGATACTCTTCCGTTCCCGGCACGGGCCGCATCTGCGCGTCCACCCGGGATACCGTGACACCTTCCAGCCGTTTGTCCCCGTGGATCTTCGTCACGGTATGGCTGAGGATCAGGGGGATGCCGTAGTCCTCCAGGCACTGGCGCACATTGCGGGTAAGGCCGCTGGGATAGGGCAGCACCTCGTACACCGCCTGGACCCGGGCCCCTTCCAGGGTCAGCCGCCGGGCCATGATGAGCCCGATGTCCCCGGACCCCAGGATGATCGCGTCCCGGGCGGGCATGCGGTCGTACAGGTTCATATAAGCCTGCGCCACGCCCGCGGTATAGACGCCGGCGGGGCGTTCGCCGGGGATGGCCAGGGCGCCGCGCGTGCGTTCCCGGCATCCCATGGCAAGCACCACGGCCTTTGCCCGGACATGCTTGAGGCCGCTCCGGGTCACGATGGTCACGACCCTGTCGGGCGTGATACGGGTCACCGCGGCGTCCGTCAGGCAGCGGATCTGAAGATCCCGGGCCCTTGAGATGAACCGGGCGGCATACTCGGGGCCGGACAGGCTCTCCCCGAACCGGGCGAGGCCGAAACCGTCGTGGATGCACTGGCGCAGGATGCCGCCCAATGCGTGTTCCCGTTCCGCTACCAGGATATCTTCGATGCCGTTCTCCTTCAGGCGCACCGCGGCCGCCAGCCCCGCGGGGCCGCCGCCCACGATCAGTACGTCGACGTTTTCCATCATTCTTCTCCGTTTCGTCTGTGATCCCGGGAGGAAGGGTCCCGGGGCAGCATCTCACCGAACAGCATGCGCGATCCGGGGCGGGAATAGACGATCTCTTCCGGCCTGAGGGCGCATACTTCCTCCAGCATGCGGGTCAGACGCATCTGGCAGTAGCCGCCCTGACAGCGCCCCATCATGGCCCGCGTGCGGTACTTGATCCCGGTCACCGTGTGCACGCCCAGTGGGTTGCGGATGGCGGCCAGGATCTCCGCTTTCGTGACCTTCCCGCAGCGGCAGATGATCTCCCCCCAGTCCGGATCCTTTTTGATGAGCTCTGCCTGTTCGTCTTCCGACAGGTCGGCGAAGCGGGGCGTGCCCCGGCGGACGGGGATCCAGTCCGGATCCTCAGGGAAGGGTTCCCGTTCCCTCATCATGTCGATCGCGTACCGGGCGATGGCGACGGCCGCGGTGAGCCCGGGAGACTCGATGCCCACCAGGTTCACGGCGTTCGGCGCTTTCTCATCATCGATCTCGATCCTGAAATCCTGGATCCGTCCCTGCTCGTCCGCCCATTTGGGCAGGATGCCTGAATAGGTGCGGATATAATCGCGCTTCGTGAAATGGGGCCAGATATCCATGGCGGCCCGGTACAGGTAATCGATGTTTTTCTGCTCCACAGCGTAGCAGTGATCGTTGTCGGTGTCTTCCGCCGTGGGCCCCAGGAGCAGGTTGCCGTCCGTGGTCACGGTCACGTGGATGCCCATGTAGGTGTTGGAGGGCACCGTATAGATGGGCATGGGCACCTGGGCTCCCAGCCTTCGGTCCAGGATGATGTAATCATCCTTGGAGTAGATGATGCGGTATCCGGTCAGCCCCAGCATGTCGGATATCTTTCCGCAGGCCAGGCCGGCGGAATTGACCACCCATCGGGCGGCGAACTCATCCCCGCCGGCTTCGATCCGGTAAAGCCCGTCACAGCGGCGGATATGCGTGACCTCATGCTCAAAAAAGAACTCTGTCCCGTTGGCCGCGGCGTTTTCCGCCAGGGCGATGGTCATCATGAAGGGGTCCAGGATGCCGCTGGTCTTCGACAGCAGGGCAAAGTTCCCCACCACACCGGGGATCAGCCGGTGAAGCTCCTCGCCCGGGATCATCTCAAGGCCCGTGACGCCGATCTTCTCTCCCTGCGCCAGCACCTCCTGAAGCCGGTCGTAGTCCGCTTCGGTCTTTCCCACCAGCACTTTGCCGCAACGCTTGAAGGGAAAGTCCAGTTCCGCGGACACCTGATCCATCAGTCGGTTCCCCTCCAGGCAGAGCCTGGCCTTCAGGGTGCCCGGATCATAGGCGAATCCCCCGTGGCATACGCCGGTATTCCGCCCGCTCGTCTCATATCCCACGTCCGGGTTTTTCTCCAGGACGGCTGTTTTCAGCCGGTATTTTGACAGCTCCCGGGCGATGGCGCAGCCCACGACGCCGCCGCCGATGATCATCACATCATAGGGTCCGTTCACGGTCCGCCTCCTCAGCATGGCCTGTTCTGTGTTTTCTTTCACCCTTATCATAACAAATCGGGCGGCGGGATACAAGCTTTTTCGGGGGCTGGAATGATCTTCCACAGCCAATTTATCCCAGACGCCTCATTGATATCCACTGTCGATTCGGGTATAATAGGATCATCAGACAGTCATAAAAGGAGACGGGATCATGAAAGGTGAGAAGATCAGGCAGTGGAACGAGGAATCGCTGGATCACCGCAACGCGCTGCTCTACGCCATGGGGCGGTCGGAAGATGAGGTGAAGCGTCCGGTGATCGGGTTGATCAATTCCTGGAACGAGATGAACCCGGGACATTATCCCTTTGACAAAAGCGTGATCCAGGAAATGAAGGAGGAGATCGAAGCGGCGGGAGGCCTGGCAGTGGAGCTGCCCACCACCGGTATCTGCGACGGTATGTGTTCCAACACGCCCGGGGACCGGTATACCCTGCCCGCCCGGGATCTGGTATCCTCCGAGGTAGAGATGCTCGCCGAGCTCAACGGCCTGGAGGGCATGGTGATGATGGCCACCTGCGACAAGGTGGTGCCGGGCATGATCATGGGCGCTCTGCGCGTGAATATCCCCACCGTGATGATGACGGGCGGCTATATGGCTGCCGGTCACTACAAGGGCAGGATGCTGACCCTGACACACACCAAACAGGCTTATGCAGCCTATGTGGCGGGGGACATCCCAAGGGAGGACTACAAGGGAGTGGTACGCAGTGCCTGCCCCACGCCCGGCGCCTGCCCCTTCATGGGCACCGCCAACACCATGTGCGCCATGGCCGAGATCCTGGGCTTTTCTCCCCACGGCGCGGCCAGCTGCAGGAGCCAGACGCCCCGGTGGCGTTCCCTGGCCCGTCAGGCGGCGCGGCAGGTGATGACCGCCTGGGAGCAGGGCATCCGGCCCCGGGATATCATCACCGAAGCCAGTTTTGAAAATGTCGTGCGTTATATGATGGCCACAGGAGGGAGCACCAATTCGGTGCTGCACATCCCGGCGATCGCCCGGCAGATGGGCTGCGACATCACGCCCGAGACCTTTGACAGGATCAGCAGGGAAGTGCCGCTGATCAGTACCATTTATCCGAACCATCCCACTTACACGATGGAGGAATTCGAAGCGGCCGGCGGCCTGGGAGCGGTCGTCAGGGAGCTGGCTC
>CACZOZ010000464.1:0-2080 GCA_902782865.1 uncultured Eubacteriales bacterium | reverse complement strand
GACCCGGGCCCGGTCAGCCGGGTATGGGCGGCCATCATGTGGGCCGGCGTCATCCTGCTCGTGTTCCTGACCGCGGCAGCGGCCGGATGGTACTCAAGGCTGCCGGCTTTCAGAGCCGCTGAAGATCAGCTTCCGTCGGATGACTGTTTTGCCGACGGCGTTTATGTGGACAACATCCCGCTGGCGGGCCTCACTTATCAGCAGGCACTGGACAGGATCACCGCCGGGCAGCGCGGCACAGTGTCAGGCACGCTCCGCGTCACCGCCGGGGAGCAGGGATGGATCATCCCGGTCAGCCGTTTCTATGACGGGGAGAAAAACATCCGCGACGCCCTGGACAAAGCATTTGCCGTAGGCAGGAGCGTGACGGCCGCGATCCTCCCCGAAGGGCTCTCCCCCTTTGAGTACCGCCGGCGCAGTGCCGAAAGCGCCCGAAACAAAGGCGCGTATTATTACGTATCCCCGGCCTGGCGGCAGGAAACGGTGAGCGAGACCGCCGCGCAGATCGCCGGAGACATACAAAAAGAACCTGTGAACGCGCAGCTGGACACCTTTGATTTCGCCACGGGCACCTTCACCTTCCTGCCCGAGGAAAAGGGGTATTCCATCCCGGTGTCCGATATCGAGACCGCGATCACGAAAGCTCTCGAAGACCACAGCGGGACCGGAGCCGCGCAGGACATCATCCTCACGCCCGAAGAGATCCTGCCCGGCATCACCGCCTACGATCTGATGAATTTCTTCGGGCTGGTCAGCGCCGCGGCGGCGCGCCTCCCTCAGGAAGCGCAGGACATCGTGACGGCGCTGGACGGCATCATCGTCCCCGCCGGAACGGACATATCCCTGTTCAACGTGATGCTCCAGCGGCTCCCGGGGAGCGGTGTCAGCCGTGAAGGCCTCAAGGCCAACCTTTACTCCTCCGAGCTGAGCCGGATCGGGGACATGGTGTACCGCGCAGCCTCCGCCGCCGGGATGAAGATCGGGAAGCATTTCCCGGACGGGGCCGGGGGGACGAGCATTTCCTGGCCGGATGAGGATCTGGTGTTGTCCAACGGGAGCGCCTATCCGGTCTTTCTGACCGTATCGGTGGGACAGGATCCCTGTACGCTGTATATCTACGGACGCATCCCGAACCATTAGGAGCTTAAGAGGTGATCAGATGCTGAAAGGTGAGTTGAAAAAGAAGAAGATCCTGGAGACCGCCGAAAAGCTCTTTTTTGAGAAAGGCTATTCCGGCAGCACCGTGGACGATCTCCTGGGCATCCTCCAGTGCAGCAAGGGCAGCCTGTACCATCATTTTGAGTCCAAACAGCAGATCCTGACGGCCATCTGCCTGAATAAAGTGGCCGACGCCTTCGCGGCCTACCGGGATGAGGACACCAACCAGGCGCTGCACGCCGTGAACCGGCTGCTCTATTATGCTCTCCCCGTGCGCAAAGGCCAGGAAAAGTTCATCGCTACCCTGCTGCCCCTGATGGGCACCGTGGACGGCGATATCGTATCCGACACCTTTGCCCAGGCGGAAGAGCAGCTCTTCTGCCCGGAATTCAAAAAGCTCCTGAAAGAGCTGCAGGAGAAGCAGCAGGCTTTTTACAACCTGGAGGCCCTGCCGGACATGCTCTTCGGCACCTACAATCACTGCCTGAAAGCCATCCTGACCGCGGGAGGCGAAAGCGATCCCGGCCAGCTCCCATCCGTCATCTCGGATCTTCTCCAGGCTGTACGCTTCATGTTCGAGAGATGTCTCGACCTGCCCTACGGTTCCATGGACATGGTGCCGCTGGACGAGATCCTGTATACGTTGAATCATGCCAGGCTGCTCAATTCAAGTGAACAGCCGCGACAGGAATAAATCACTATCAGAAAGGCGGCGCAGATCAATGAGAAGAGCGGGCATCCTTTTGCACATGACATCCCTGCCCTCCCCCGGCGGGATCGGCACCATGGGAAAAACAGCCAGGCAGTTCGTGGACTTCCTGAACGCTTCCGGCGTGAGCATATGGCAGATGCTGCCGGTGGGCCCCACCGGTTACGGCGAATCGCCCTACCAGAGCACATCCACTTTCGCCGGCAATCCCCT
>CACZOZ010000463.1:0-2928 GCA_902782865.1 uncultured Eubacteriales bacterium | reverse complement strand
TCAGGCCCAGGTTCAGGATGGTGTCCATCATGCCGGGCATGGAGGCGCGGGCGCCGGAACGGACGGAGACCAGCAGGGGGTTCTCCTTGTCGCCGAATTTCTTGCCGGTGATCTCCTCGAGCTTGAGGACGTATTCCATGATCTCGGCCTGGATGGCGTCATTGATCTTGCGGCCATCCTCATAATACTGGGTGCAGGCTTCGGTGGTGATGGTGAAGCCCTGGGGCACCGGCAGGCCGATATTGGTCATTTCGGCCAGGTTGGCGCCTTTGCCCCCCAACAGATTGCGCATGTCCTTGTTGCCTTCGCTGAAGAGGTAGACGAACTTTTTGGCTGGCATTTGCTTTTGCTCCTTTCGGGAAAAAAATCCACAAGTGAAATACTCGGTCCTGCGACCGTGCTACGCGAAAATTATACAATGGCAGGGCCTTTTTGGCAAGTTTTTTCTGACGTCCGCTCCCCGCGGAACAGCGGAAAAAACAGAGAAAAGAAGCTCATTCGGTTGACGAAACACGCTGTTGAGTTTACAATAAGCTAAGCGGGGTATACGCTCCGCTCAAGTACAGATCATGGGGACGGGCAAGGCCGCCCGGTCCCGTGTCCGGAGGGGAAAATATGCGAGAAATGCCTTATGTGTTCATGACCGACAGCGACAGTGACCTGCCCTATCAGATCGCGGACGAGCGTCAGATCCCGGTGATCAAAATGCCCTATGCCCTGGACGGCAAGGAGTATCTGGATGACAACGGCCGGTCCGGCGCGGCGGCACAGAAGGCGTTCTTCGACAGGATGCGCGCCGGCTCCGTGCCCAGCACCAGCTGCCTGAGCATGCCCGATTACGTGGATTATTTCGAGCCCTGGCTGAAGGAAGGGAAGGATATCCTGTACGTGGCCTTTTCCAGCAACATGTCCGCCACGCTGCAGTATGCCCGTCAGGCGTGGGACGACCTGAGCATCCGCTATCCCGGCAGGCGCCTGGTCATCTCCGACACCCTGTCCATCTCCAGCCCCATGACCCTGCTGATCGAAAAGGCCCACGACCTGTACCTTGAGGGCGCGTCCATGGACGAGGTGGATCAGTGGATCAGGGACAACCGCATGCGCGCCCGCTGCTTCATGACGGTGGACAGCCTGGTCTATTTGAAGCGCGGCGGCCGCCTGAGCCCCACCAGCGCCTTCTTCGGCACGATGCTGGATATCAAGCCCATCATCGTGATAGGCCGGGAGGGCAAGATGGACGCGGCGGAGAAGGCCAAGGGCCGGAAAAAGACCCTGCAGACCATCGTGGAAAGGACCGTCGAAAATATCGAGGATCCCACGGGGAAGACCATCATCCTGATGCACGCGGACGTGGAGGAGGAAGCGCTCAAGCTCCGGGACACGCTCCTGGAAAAGCTCCCCGGCCTCAAGGAGATCCGTGTGCAGATGATCGGGCCGGTGATCGGGTCCCACTGCGGGCCGGGCTCCCTGGCCTGCACCTTCATGGGGAAAGAAAGGCCGGTGTGACCGGATCCGGCGGAGCTGCTTTAAAGGGGGCCGGCGTCGAGCCGGCTCCCGTTTTCTTTAAGGACGGTGCGCGGGAGGGACCATGATGCGGTCCAGGATCAAAGAGTATATCGGGACGAAGTCCTTTTACAGGTCCCTGATCTTCCTGGCTCTGCCGGTGATGCTGCAGAGCGGGCTGACCAACCTGGTGTCCCTTCTGGACAACCTGATGGTGGGCGCCGTGGGCACGGACCAGATGAACGGCGTGTCCATCGTCAACCAGTGCCTGTTCGTGTTCAATCTGTGCATCTTCGGCGGCCTGGGCGGCGTGGGGATCTTCACGGCCCAGTTCTACGGCAACGGGGACCATAAGGGCGTGCGGGACACTTTCCGCTTCAAGATCCTCCTGGCCCTCGGGATATTCGCCGCGGGTCTTATAGTGCTGACTATGTGGGGGAGGGACCTGATCGGGCTGTTCCTCCACGAGGGGGGAAGCACCGGGGATATGGCGGCCACCCTGGATCACGCCCAGGGGTATCTGAACGTGATGCTGCTGGGCCTCGCGCCCTTTGCCCTGCAGCAGGCTTACGCCTCCACCCTCCGGGAGTGCGGCGAGACCGCCCTGCCCATGAAGGCGGGCGTGGCGGCCATCCTGCTCAATCTGGTGCTCAACTGGTTCCTGATCGGCGGGCACTGGGGCGCGCCTGCCCTGGGAGCGGTGGGCGCCGCTGTCGCCACGGTGATCGCCCGTGTCCTGGAATGCGCGATCATCGTGATCTGGTGCCACCGGCACCATGAAAAGGCGGTCTTCGTGCCCGGGGCCTACAGGAGCCTGAGGATCCCCGGCGCCCTGGCGGGCAGGATCGTGTCCAAGGGCATGCCCCTTCTGATCAACGAGCTGCTCTGGTCCCTGGGCATGGCGGCCCTCACCCAGAGCTATTCCACCCGGGGCCTGGCGGTGGTGGCGGGCATGAATATCGCGTCCACCGTGTCCAACGTGTTCTCCATCATGTGGATGAGCATGGGCACGGCCGTGTCCATCATGGTGGGCCAGCAGCTGGGAGCGGGGGACTTCGAGCGGGTGAGGAGCACCCGGAAACAGATCGCGTCCTTCGCCGTGGTCTCCGCGGCGGCGGCGGGCCTTCTGCTCTTCCTGTCGGCGCCCCTGTTCCCCCGCCTGTACAACACCACGGACGAGGTCCGCGCCCTGGCCGTGGGCTTCCTCAGGGTCAGCGCCTGCGCGGCGCCCCTGTACGCCTACGGGCACACCACCTATTTCACCCTGCGGGCCGGGGGAAAGACCTGGATCACCCTGCTGTTCGACAGCGCGTATGTCTGGCTGGTCAGGGTGGTGATCGTGCGGCTCCTGGTGGGCCTGACGGCACTGCCGGAGGTCACGATCTTCGCCCTGTGCGAGGGATCGGATCTGCTCAAGTGCGTGTT
>CACZOZ010000462.1:0-4382 GCA_902782865.1 uncultured Eubacteriales bacterium | reverse complement strand
GGTCTTCCCGAGGGTCTTTTCGTCCCCTTCCGCGTCCAGCAGGTCATCCACCATCTGGAACGCGATGCCCAGATGATGCGCGTACTCCTCCGCCGCCGCCCGCTGCCCGGGGCTGCCGCCGCCCAGGTACGCGCCGCCGGAGCAGGCACAGCGTATGAGTGCGCCGGTCTTCAGGGCATCCAGAGTGAGCAACCGTTCCTCTGTGGCGCTTTCGCCCGCCAGGTCCAGTTCCTGCCCGCCCACCATGCCCGCGCTCCCGGCACATTCCGCCAGCAGAGCGGCCATATCGCCCCGGGCCGGGTCCTTCAGTTCATTCAGGCAGGCAAAGGCCTCCGTGAGGAGAGCGTCCCCTGCCAGGATCGCCCGGGCCTCGCCGAAGGCGATGTGGCAGGAAGGCTTGCCGCGGCGCATGCTGTCGTTGTCCATGGCCGGCAGATCATCGTGGATCAGGGAATAGGCGTGGACCATCTCCAGAGCCTTGGCCAGGGGCAGGGCGTCAGCGGCCTTCCCGCCCACCGCCTGCGCGAACAGGAGCGTGAGCACGCCCCGCAGGCGTTTCCCGCCGCCCAGAAGGGAATAGCGCATGGCTTCCACCAGGGGAGCCGGGCCTTTGAAGGGATGCTCTTCCAGAGCTTCCTCCACCATCACCTTGTACGGGGCAAGCAGATCAGCCATCTTCTTCGACCTCCATGGGCGTGAGCTTCCCGCCGGAGACCTCCAGGATGCGCTTCTCGGCTTCATTGAGCTGCGCGTTCAGGTCCTTCGCCAGAGCCATGCCCTTCTCATACGCGTCCAGAGCCCTGTCCAGGGGCATCTCGCCCGCCGTCATCTCATCCGCCAGTTTTTCAAGGGCGTTCAGCTTCTCCTCGAAGCTCATCCCGCCAGATGCCATAGCGCTCAAAAGGATCTCCTTCCTTTCTTTCAAGGATCAGCGCTTCCGCGTATCCGTCCTTCATCAGCAGCAGGGCCCTGTCCTTAAGGTCCCCGATCTTCAGGGCCGGCCTGCCGCCCGACAGGGCCAGCGCGTAGCCCCTGTCCAGGGCCTGGCGCGGCCCTAGGGCCTCCAAACGCCTGATATGCGCGGACACCTGCTCCTTTTTGAGGGCCGTCAAAGCCTTCACGCCCATGGTCAGGCTCCTGCGGGCCTCCGCGATCCGCCCTTTCATCTCGGCCAGGCGCACGTCCGGCCGGCCGCGCGCGAGACGTTTTTCCTGTTCCGCCACCTGCCCGCGCTTGAGCAGCAGATACCGGCTCATGCCCGTCGTGACCGCGTCAGCGCGCTTATCGACCTGGCGGCAGAGAGCGTCCCGGTCCGCCGCTACCAGTTCCGCCGCCGCGGAGGGTGTCGCGGCACGCACGTCCGCCGCAAGATCCGACAGTGTCACATCCACCTCGTGGCCCACGGCGGACACCACCGGCACCGGACAGGCCGCGATCGCACGCACCACTACGGCCTCATTGAAAGCCCAAAGGTCCTCCATGGAGCCGCCTCCCCGGCCGATGATCACTACGTCCGGCTTCGCTGCGCGCACGATCTCCTCTATGCCCGCGGCGATATCCTCGGCGGCGCCTTCGCCCTGTACTTTGGCCGGGCGCAGCACCAGCTGCAGCGACGGATCACGGCGGTGAGATACGCTCATGATATCGTGGATCACGGCGCCGGTACGGCTCGTGACCACCCCCACCACACGCGGGAACAGCGGCAGAGGCTTCTTGCGGGCCGCGTCGAAGCAGCCTTCCTTCAGGAGCTGCTCTTTCAGGAGCAGGTACTTTCTATACAGTTCTCCCTGCCCGTCCTTTTCCATCCCCTGGGCGTAGAACTGATACCGGCCCGTCACGGCATAAAGGCCCGGTGCCCCGGAAAGGATCACCCGTTCCCCCTCCGCGGGGGCCGCCAGACGCAGGTGGTTCTGCCGGTACATGACGCAGCTCATCCTGCCGCGCTCGTCCTTCAGGTCGAAGTACCAGTGCCCGCTGGAGTGGGCCTTGAAGTTGCTGATCTCCCCCGTCACCCGGATGTCCCTGAGCATCGGGTCTGAGGCCAGGGAACGGGCCACGTACTCATTGAGATCACTGACTGTAAAAGTCCAGGCCACTTCAGCCCAGCTTCCTTTCCGCCAGGTCCAGGCAGTTTTCCATCAGCATGGCCACGGTCAAAAGCCCCACGCCGCCGGGGACCGGCGTGATAAAGGACGCCTTTGGGGCGACAGAAGCAAAGTCCACATCCCCCATCAGCCCGTCCGGTGTGCGGTTGATGCCCACATCCACCACCGCGGTGCCGGGAGCGACCATGTCTTCCGTGACGAAACGGGGCTTCCCCACCGCGGCCACCAGGATCTCGGCTTCCAGGGTCATTTTTTTCAGGTCCCTCGTCCTTGAATGACAGACAGTCACGGTGCAGTCGCGCTCCAGGAGCATCATCGCCATGGGCTTGCCCACGATAGCGCTGCGGCCGATCACCACAGCGTTCTTTCCCTTGAGCGGCACGCCGTAAAAGTCCAGCATCTTTATGATCCCCAGGGGCGTACAGGGCCTCACGCCCTCACCGCCGGCGATCAGGGTGCCCGCCTGAGCGGCCGTCAGCCCGTCCGCGTCCTTGTCGGGCGGGATGTGCAGGAAAGCCCTGCGGGCGTCAAGATGCCTGGGAAGGGGCAGCTGCAGAAGGATGCCGTCCACCTCGGGATCCTTCCCCAGGGCGTCCAGTTCCTTCTCCAGATCTTCCTGCGTCACATCCCCGGGCAGACGGCGCTCCAGCGCCCTGATGCCCAGGCGCTCACAGGCCCGTTTTTTGTTGCGCACATAGACCTGGCTGGCCGGATCGTCCCCCGCCAGCACGGCCGCCAGGCAGGGCGTATGCCCCAGCGCCGTCAGGCGTTCGGCCCGCTCTTTCTGGGTGATGCTCAGCGCGTCCCTGACCGGGGCGCCTTCCATGATGACCGCGCTCATCTTTCCACGCTCCTTATCATATCCGCTCCCAGCAGCGCCACGCCGAACGCGTTGTCCGACGACAGCCGGGGCTCGCCGAAATACAGTTTGAGAGGACTGCGCCGTTTAGCGACGCGATCCGTGAGCATCTGCCTGAACAGCCCGGAGGACGCCACGCCGCCCGCCAGAAGGGCCTTATCCTCCCCCGTCTCTTCCCGGGCGTGCTCCAGCATGCGCATCACCGTCCGTGTCAGCAGGCTGTATACTTCCAGGGCGACCGTCTCCGGAGAGAGCCCTTCGCGGTACAGCCTTTTAAGCGCGGCCTCCGCACCGGACAGGTGGCAGTATCCCCCTTCCATGGACACGGGCAGCAGCTGCCTTGACGCGCCGGCCCTGAGGGCCAGCGCCTCCAGGTGCGGCCCTGCCGGGAAAGGAAGCCCCAGCATGACGCCGATCCTGTCCACCAGCTGGCCCGCGTGCAGATCCCGGCTCCCTCCGAGAGTCGTGATCGCGCCGGAGCGCATCAGCATGACCTCCGTGGTGCCGCCGGACAGGTGAACGGCAAGAAAACTGTCCCCCGTCAGGCCGGAACGCCACAGAGCAGCTCGTATATGCCCGCGCTGATGGGTGGTCTCAAGGACCGGGATCCCCGCGGCTTTACCGATGGCCCTGGCGAAGGACGCCCCCGCGGTGAACACCGGCATGTAGGAATCCTCCCCGTCCCGCGGGGACACGCTGACGCATACGGCGCTCAGCTTTCCAGCCATATCCGGGAGGGCTTCCAGCACCTGCGGCAGCTGCCTTAAATGCGCAAACACGGCCTCACTTTGCCGGAGACCGCGTTCGCCCATTGCCACCGGCAGCAGCATACGCTGAAAGCCGATGATCTCATCGTTTTGCGCCAAAGCCGCAGATGTCGTGTAGCAGCTCGTATCCAGCCCCAGCACCAGGGGCTCATGATCACTCGCCATTGTGCTTGTCCGTCAGCACGCTGCGCAGCACACCGTTGACAAAATGGCCCTCGCTCTCCTCGTCGAAACGCTGTACCAGCTCCACCGCCTCCCGGATAGCGACGCTCTCCGGCACGTCGGGGCACCACAGCAGTTCATACACGCCGATCCTCAGCGCCGCGTGGGTCACTCTGGACAGCCGGTCCAGGGTCCATCCCTTCAGATGGCCCGCGATGATGCGGTCGATCTCCTCGTCATGAGCCTTCAGGCCCTCCTGGACGGAGCGGATGTAGTCAAGGTCGTCCTGGTTGTCCACCGGGAACTCACAAAGGCCCAGAAGAGTGTCATCATCCCCGGGCCCGTCGTAAAGCGCTTCATACGCCAGCTGAAGGCTCGCGGCCCGCGCTGTCTTGCGTGACATAGTTTGTTCCTTTCGTTTCCGGCTTCAGCCGTTATTCGCCGTCTGCCGCGGCCTTTTCCCCGTCGGGATCCTTTTCTTCCTCCGCG
>CACZOZ010000461.1:0-2479 GCA_902782865.1 uncultured Eubacteriales bacterium | reverse complement strand
CATCGCCAACACCGTGGAGAGCGCCTTCTACATCCCCGGCTGGGGGATGCAGACCGCCGCGGCCACCCTGAGCGGCAACGCCTGGGGCGCCAGGGACCACGGCCGGCTCAAGCGCCTGGGAGCGACGGTGCTGCCCCTGGAGGTGGGACTGATGATCGTTTCCGGCGGGGCGCTGTTCCTGCTGGCGGAGCCCCTGGTGCGTCTGTTCAGCCGGGATGAGGAGGTGATCCGCCTGGGCGTGACGGTGCTGCGCATGGTGGCGGTATCCGAACCCTTCTACGGTGTCCCCATCGTGGTGGAGGGCCTGATGCAGGGCGTGGGCAAGACCACCGCGCCCTTCGTGTACAACGTGACCGGCATGTGGGGCGTGCGCATCCTGGGCACTTTCATCTGCACGCAGCTGATGGGCCTGGGGCTCATATCCGCCTGGGGCTGCATGATCGGGCACAACCTGACGCTGTTCTTCCTGTTCATGTACCACTACCTGTCAGGCCGGTGGGATCCCTTCCTGCCGCGAAGGATATCCGCACGGGATAAGGCCGCAGTTTAAAACGACAGATCCTCATATCAAAGAGCCGACCCAAGACCGGGCGGCTCTTTTTTTGCGGCTGCATCACTGACTGACCGGGCCGGGCGCTCACTCACGCCGAAAGCGCATGCGGAAATCCAGCGGTGTGACACCGGTGTATTTCCTGAAAGTGGCGTAGAAATACTGCAGGTTCTCATATCCCACCGCCAGGGCGATCTCCTTGATGCCGGCCTGATCAAAGATCAGCAGCCGCTGGGCCTCCCCCATGCGGCGGTCGATCACATATTGATTGATACTGAATCCCGTGCTTTCCTTGAATTTCTTTTCAAGATAGTAGGGGCTCACGAAAAAGCGCTCGGCCAGGCCGTTGAGGGTGATCTTTTCCGGATAATGCTCATTGATCCAGGCCGTGACGGCGGAGACGGTCTGCATGATCCGCGGATCGGCCTTTGAGGGGCGGCGGTCCGCGGGGGTCCGGGATATGCGCATACAGATCAGGTCGAGCGCCGCCAGCGTCAGCTCCCTGCAGACGGCCGCGCTCTCCTCCTCGCGCCAGTGCAGCGCGAGATACCGGAACATGGCCGACATAAGGTCCATATCCCCTTCGCAGGGAAGGATCGGAGACGCGTTCTCCGCCAGCAGATGGCCCGGACAGCCGTCCATCTCATCCACGCCTGAGAAGGTGATGCATATCTGACGGATCGGATCCCGGGGATCCGTATGTTCCGCGTGGACCACACCCGCGTTCTTGATACTGAGATCGCCTTTTTTCATCACATAGGACCGGCCTCCGAAATAAAGAAGCCCTCCGCCGGACAGCACCAGGGATATCTCAAGATGGTGCGGGTGCGCGTGCAGCGGAAAGGCCCAGTCCGGCGAACCGGCGGCGTCGACTGAAACGATATTATGGATATCGATCGGGTCGGGATGGCGCATAAAGATCATCTCCGTCAGCATGATTTTATAATAAAATAACAAGATAACATAATACATCCCGGATATACGGCACAAACTCGCGGATGATCGTGATTAAAATGAGCAGGATATGAAAACAGTTAATCAATATAACGGAATAGATTATATCATCTTTTTACGGAATAATCAAAGCATAAAACAGTTCCCCCTTTGGGGAAAAGGAGGCAGCATGATGAAAGTAGATCTGAAGGGACAGACAGCCGTCGTATACGGTGCCGGCCGGGGCATCGGTGAAGCCATCGTCAGTGAGCTGGCCAAAGCGGGCGCGAAAGTGTACGTGGCGGACCTGATCAAAGAGAACTGCGAGCGAGTCGTGGACGCCCTGAAGGCCCTGGGGCTCGAAGGCACCGCCGTGAAGTGTGACGTGAGCTGCTTTGACGAGGTGGACGCGGTGATGGAGCAGGCCGAAAAGGAGACCGGCAGGCTGGATATCGTGGTGAACAACGCCGGCATCGTAACACTGGGCTCCTTCCTGGAGACCACCCAGGATGAGATCAGCCGGCTGATCAAAGTGAACCTGATGGGAGCCAGCAACGGCCTGCAGGCGGGCGTGCGCAGGATGCGGAAATACGATCACGGCAAGATCGTGTCCACCGCTTCCTTCGCGGGCCGTCACGCGATGAAAGAAGGTTTCGCCTACTACGGCATGACCAAGGCCGCCATCATCTATCTGACCCAGGCCGCGGCCTATGCCGGCGCGGACCGCAACATCAACGTGAACTCCATCTGCCCCGGGATCATCCGCACGCCCATGTGGGAGAGCATCCTGGACAGCTACGTGGAAGCCGGCCAGGACCGTGAGAACAGCTGGCACGACAGCCTCAAGCATTTCATCCCCCTGGAACGCGGCGACCAGAAGCCGCAGGATATCGCCTACGCGGTATTATTCCTGTGCTCTGAGTACGCCGATCACATCACGGGCCAGGCGCTGAATATCGACGGCGGCGCCTCCATGGACTGATCACGGATCATATT
>CACZOZ010000460.1:0-2676 GCA_902782865.1 uncultured Eubacteriales bacterium | reverse complement strand
GCTCGCGGCGGATCTTGACGCCCAGGCCGCGCAGCTCGCGGAGCTCAACGGGGATATCGCCGCCCTTAAAGAAAAAGTGACGGCCGCCGAAGCGGATAATGAGGCCCTGAAGACAGCTGTCGCCGAAAAAGAGCAGGCGGTCAGCGACCTGACCGGGAAGCTGGACGAGGCCGCCGCCGCCGCGCAGGACATCGGGGCCCTGACCGCGCGGGCGGAGACCGCCGAGGCCGAAGCCGCGGAGCTTAAGGATAAAGTGGATTCAATAAGCAAAGAAAATGAGCTTCTGACCGCAAAAGTGGAGGATATAACCGCCGTCGTGGCTGATCTCAACACGCAAGTGGAGACAGCCAATGCCGAAAACGCCGTTCTGATGTCCCAGGCGGAGGATACTCAGAAGATCAACGCGGATCTGACCGAAAAAGTGGAGACTGCCCGGCAGCAGAACGAGGATCTTGCCAGTCAGGTGGAGGAACTTACCGGAGAAAGGGATGCTTTGACGCTCAATGTGGGGGCACTGAACTCCGAGATCGCGAATCTTTCCGCCAAGGTGGAGGAATACATCGGTGCGAACGCGGATCTTGCGGCGCAGGTGGAAGAATATATCAGTTTGAACGCCGATCTGACAACAAAAGTGGAAGAAGCGAACGATAAATGCGACGAACTCGAAGCGGAAGTGGAGGATCTCGTCGATAAAAACACGATCCTGAAGGAAGACAACGCCCGTTTGGCCCGGGAATACGAGGACCTGGACGCCGCCTACAGGGCCGTACTGATCGAAAAGCGCCAGCTGGAGAACTTCCGTGACAGTGAAGGGACCGAGCGCAGCCAGGTCTACCTGAGCGGTGAAACAGTCACGATCCTGGGCACCTGGGGCGAACCGGAAGGCTTCACCCTGGTGAGCAGCGCCGAGGAAGGAGATTTCCTGCGGGTCTACGCCCCCGAAGGCGGCACCGTCATTCAGGAGGCGCGGGTCTGCGCCGCGGCCGGCGCGGACGGCCTGAACGGCGAAGAGGAGCCCTGCTTTACGCCCGGCGGCATGAAGACCGCCTATGTGACCGACGAGACCGCCGGCAGCGGCACCGTCCGCAGCGTGAAAGTGTGCCTGGACGAGGGCCCGGACGGATACGTGATCCTCGAGGTCCTGTCCCGGGAGCTCCCCGCGGACCAGCTCCCCGACGCGGAGATCCTGCTGGATGAGGCGAGGCCGCTCCTGGTCAGCTACGCGGAGCGGTAAGCCCGGAAAGAAAAGGGCCGGCGGGACAGAAAAAACGACTTCTGTCCCTTATATCCGGCCCGGGACACCACCCAGTCATCAAGCCCGCGGCATACAAAGCCGCGGGTCTTTTTATCGAACAGAACTCCGCGCTTTGTTACCTAAAATTAAGAAATGCGCAACCGCATTGACGTTGCTTTCCCGCCCGTCCATCTGCTACAATAGGGACCCAAATCGGATACGGAGCGTGCATTATGGCAAATGACCCCCTCAGGCCCGAAGATTACACGGAGCCTGTATGTCCACTCGACATGGAACCGTCGATCGCGCCTGTGAACCAGGGCAGGATCCTCGAAAAGCTGGATGGATACCTGGCCCGAAAGGACTACGCCGCGGCCGAGAGGCATCTGAAATACTGGCTGGCGGAGGCCCGCGCCGGCCGCGACCAGCGGGGCGAAGTGCTGGTCCTGAACGAGATGATCGGGCATTACAGGAAGACAGGCAGGCGCGAAGAGGCCTTCGCCGCCGCCGAAGAGGCCCTGCGGCTGACGGATGAGATGGGCTACAGGGGCAGCCTGACCCGGGCGACCACCTGCGTGAACGCCGCCACGGCCTACCAGGCCTTCTCGATGCCGGACAAAGCCATCGGGCTGTTTGAGGAAGCCAAAGCCGTGTATGAGGGCGAAAAGTGCGTCCGCCCCGACCTGCTGGGCGGGCTGTACAACAACATGGGCCTCACCCTGGCCAGCCTGGGCCGCTGGGACGAAGCCTTTTCCAGCTATTTCAAGGCGCTGGATCAGATGAAGACCCAGCCCCGGGGAAACCTGGAAGCGGCCGTCACCTACCTGAACATGGCCAATGCCCTGGAAGCCCGGGAAGGGCTCGAAAAAGCCGAGAAGCAGATCAGCGAGTGGGTCGAGAAGGCCTGCGGCCTGCTGGAGCAGACCGGCAGAGACGACGGATACAGCGCCTTCGTGATGGAGAAGTGCGCGCCCACCATCGCCTATTACGGTTACTTCGCCGAGGCGGATGACCTGAGCAGGAGAGCGAAGAGAGTCTATGAAGGGGCTTGACCTGGCCGAGAGGTATTTTGAAGCCTATGGGCGCCCCATGCTGACGGAAAAATTCCCCCATCTGGCCGGGCACGTGGCCGCCGGGCTGTGCGGCAGCGGATCGGAGTGCCTCGGCTACGACGATGATGTTTCCCGCGACCACGACTTCGAGCCGGGGTTCTGCCTGTTCCTGCCGGGAGAGGACGTGGTGAGCCGCCGGGACGCCTTCCTGCTGGAGAGAGCTTACGCCGCTCTTCCCCGGGAATTCATGGGCCTGCGCCGCGGGCTCATGGCCCCCGTGGGCGGCCCGAGGCGCGGCGTCATCAGGACCGGTGAGTTTTTTCGGGAAAAAGTCGGCGCGCCCGACGGCGTGCTCACCCTGGGGCAGTGGCTCACCGTCCCGGAACAGGC
>CACZOZ010000459.1:0-2683 GCA_902782865.1 uncultured Eubacteriales bacterium | reverse complement strand
TGGGACGGTCCCAGGCGACCTGGCCGTAGCGGCCGCGGTAGTCGGAGATCTCGTTGTTGAAGTAGCCCCACTTCTTCTGGAACTCGGCGCCGGTCATGTTGGCCTGATCCGCCAGCATGTCGGGGTTCTTGACCATGATGCCGTTGGGATCCTGGCTGTAGTCCACGGTGAAGTGCTTGCCCTCGCCCTCAAAGCCGTACAGGCAGGCGATCTGCACATCGGGCCTCATGTAGGTGGTGATCCACTTGAGGGCCGCGAGCTTGTTCTCGCTGGCCGCGGTGATCCACATGTCGGCGGTGCCGATCTGGCTGCCGTTCCAGCACACGGCGCGGATATCTTCGGGCTGCACGCCCTTACCCGTCGGCATGACCTTCCAGGCGCGGTACACGGGGATGTAGTCGGCGATGTGCTGCTCGAGCGTCCAGGAGTGGCCGATGATGAAGGCCACGTTGTTCTGCAGGGCGATCTGCTTGACGGTCTCGTCGTTGATGGAGGCGGTGAAGGTGAAGTTGTCGGCCTTCACGTAGCCCAGCCTGTACATTTCGTTCAGCCACTTCAGGCCGGCCTTGTACTCCTCGGCCTTGTAGTTGAAGGTCACGGTGCCGTCGGCCTGCGGATACACGAAGCCGGGGCCGCCCATGGAGGTGTTCATGGTCTGGCTCCAGGACAGGCCGTGCAGCGGGTCGGCGATGCCGGTGCAGGACAGGAACAGCGGGTAGTCCACGCCGTTCTCCTTGGCGATGGCGCACACCTTGGCCACGTCGTCCAGCGTGTGCACGGTGCCTTCCTCGACGCCCAGGCGCTCCACCACGCAGGGATAGTTGATGGTGAAGTTCTCGGGGGCCTTGAGGCCGGCGGGCACGGTGGCCAGCAGCGTGTCGTCGCCGTAGGTCTTGGCGTAGTAGTACAGCTTGCCATCGATGCCGTGGGCGCCCATCATGCCGTTGGGCAGGAGATCGTAGAACTCCTGATAGCCGTACTCATCGGCGATGTCGTTGAGCGGCACCACGAATTCCTCGTCCACCAGGCGGGGAATGTAGGTGCCGTTGGTGATGATGATGTCATAGTTGTCGATGTCGCCGGACACCATCATCGTGTACAGCTCCTGATGGTCGGAGGTGGTGGCGTAGCTGTACTGGATGTCCACGCCGGCCAGATCCTCGATCCAGGAAGAGACGGGGTCATCGCCGTATTCCCAGCCCTCGTAGATCTGGGGCACGGAGCGATACACCTTCAGGACGACCTTGTCTTCGGCGGCGGCGAAGCTGCACAGGGATAGCAGCAGGACCAGCGCCAGAAGCGTTGCGAGAATGCGCTTCATAGGGTATTCCTCCTTCTATATGGTAGATATTGATCCGGATCCCGGCAGATGAGCCTGCCCGGGCATCCTTAGTTGTATAAAATTGTATCAAATCCTTCCATATCCTGCAAGTATCTATTTGTCGAAACGGGTTTCAATTTCGGGAATCCGGAAACTTTCCGTGACCGGAGGGCGACAGGCCGATCGTGACGGGCACAGGGCCTCCCGGTTTCGGCATCATGCCGGTTTTCCATGAAAAATTCCGTGATCGATATGGATAAATACTTAAAACCGTTATATCATATGCATGCAGAAAAAGATGTATGCGAACGGAACGGGACCGATCGGGATGACCCCGGGCTCCCGTACACAGGAGGCGACCGTCCGTGAAAAAGCTGAAAGTGATCCAGATCGGCGGCGAGCATGATCATGCGGTGCCGGTCTTCGCGTCCCTGCGCAGGCAGGAGGACCTGTTCGATGTGCTCGGCTACGTGATCCCGGAGGATGACCTTACCTGTCAGTTCGAAGGCGACAGGAAATACTTTGCCGGATCGGATACGGACGGCGGCGCGAAGAAGCACTTTCTTGATATGCCGCGCTACACGCTGGAGGAAGCTTTGAAGCTGCCCGGCCTTGAAGGCGCGGTGATCGAGACCGGCGAAAAGAAGCTCACCAAATACGCGCGCATCGCGGCGGAACACGGGCTGCACGTGCACATGGACAAACTGGGCAGCGAGGACGGGGAGGAGTTTCAGGATCTCATCCGTTATCTCAAAGTGCATGGGAACGTGTTCTCCCTGGGGTATATGTACCGCTTCAATCCCGCGGTCCGGGAACTGTTCGCGATGAAGGAGCGCGGGGAACTGGGTCAGATCCTGTATGTACAGGCGCAGATGAACTGCCTGCACAGGCCCGAAAAGCGCGACTGGCTGCGGATGTACAAAGGCGGCATGATGTTCTTCCTGGGCTGCCATCTGATCGACCTGATCCTGCAGCTGCAGGGCGAGCCGGAGGAAGTGATCCCCTGCAATATGTGCACCGGACTTGACGGCGCGCGCGGGGAAAAACGTTCCTTCGGGCCTTACAACCGGTATGACAAAATGATGCGCGCCTGGGGCGAGGCGGCATTGGGCCGCGCGCCGATGCCCGTCGATCTTGATCACGAAGCGAAACTGCACCGGTATATACTGAAAGCATCCGGGTCCGCGGGTCCTTTTCAGAGCGAATGCTGAGCTGAGCGACATATGTTTTTTATTGACAAAAATGGGCTATTTACGTATAATTTCCGACAGCAATATAATTTAAAAGGAGGCCCTCATATGAAGAAAACTGTCGCGATCATTCTGGCTCTTGTGATGGTCATGTCCATGGCCGCCATGGCCC
>CACZOZ010000458.1:0-2659 GCA_902782865.1 uncultured Eubacteriales bacterium | reverse complement strand
TGCCGCTGCTGTTCACGCGCCCCCTGGCCCTGAGCGCCCTGTGCCTGGGGCTGGCCTGCGCCGGGGCCTACGGCATCAATCCTCTCTTCAGCAGCCTGATGCCCATGGAGTATGACCGGGCGGGATGCGTGGGCCTGGCCGCCGGCCTCATCGACAGCCTGATCTATGTGGGCGCGGCCCTGTCCGGCTTCGTGGGAGGCACCCTGTACGAGAGCTTCGCCGCCCCGGGGCTGTACATCACCTGGATCGCCCTGTCGATCATGTCGGCGGCGTTCATGCTGGCCGCGGCGAAAGCGCCAAAGGCGCAATGAAGACGCTGCGCTAATGAAGGAATTGAATGGTCATCATTGACCTTGCGGCATATACCCCCGCGCGGAATACATCATTTTCGTAAAATCTTTCGAATAATATTGCTTAATATGATATGTTATGATCACCTCGCTCAAAACAACGAATTCTTGATATACAAGGAGGACATCCCATGGCGAAAGATCTCAGGCCCATCGAATTGGAAGACATCGCGCTCTACCGCATCCCCTCCCGCCTGCTCTACAGCCCCGGCGGGAAATACCTGGCCTTCGAGGTGACGAAGGCGGACCTGGAAAAGAACGAGTACCGCACGGACGTGTACATCGCGCGAAACGGGGAGGCCCGGCAGGTCACCTTCTCCATGGACGCGAACATCGTGCTGTGGGACGACGAGGACACCCTGATCATCCGCCGCGCCACAAAGGACGCGGTCCCGGGCACCACGGAGCTGTTCAGGCTGAGCATGACCGGCGGCGAGGCCCGGCCCTTCATCACCCTGCCCTTCGGCCTGCGGGACATGAAAAAGCTGCCGGAGGGCTATATCGCGCTGGGCGGCATCCTCAGGGACGACCCGGACGCGTACCTGGACACGAAGGAGCAGCGCAAGGAGAAGGCGGATAAGCTCAAAGAGGAAGAGGACTACCACGTGGTGGACGAGGTGCCCTACTGGTTCAACGGCGCGGGCTACATCAACGGCCTCCGCTCCGCCCTGTTCCTGGTGAAGGAGCTGGACGGCGCGGCCAAATGCAAACGGCTGACGGCCCCCGCCTTCAACACGGACAGTTTCTGCGTGGACGGCGGCACGGTGTACTACGCCGGATCCGTCAAAAAGGAGAGGGAGAGCCTGTACAACCGCCTCTACGCCTATGACACCGCCGCCGGGAAGACCGCGACCCTCTGGGGCAAGGACGGCTATTCCTTCGGCGGGCTGTTCACCCTGGACGGAAAGCTCTACGCCCAGGTCAGTGACATGAAGACCTACGGCGTCAACCAGACCGCGGACATCTGCGCGGTCGAAAAAAACAGCGTCACGAAGGTGTTCGTGCCCCCGGTGAGCTTATACTCCAGTGTGCTGGGCGACACGGCGGAGGGCCACGGCGGCGACCACGCCGGCGAGGGCGAGTATCTCACCCTGGCCACGGTGGAAGCCCACAACGCGATCTTCGCCCTCGCCCCCGGGGAGGACGGGCAGCTGAAGTGCCGCACCCTGTGGGAGCGGGAGGGCCTCACCTGCACCATGGACGCCTGCGCGGATAAGATCGCCGTGGTGTACCAGGGCTGGGATCACGTGGCCGAGGTGTTCGAGATGGACCGGGCCGGCGGAAAATGGACACAGATCACGCGCCTCAATGACGACGCCCTCAAGGGCCGGTACGTCGCCGAGCCCCACCGGGTGGACTACACCTCCTGCGGGTACTCCTTAAGGGGCTGGGTGCTGCTGCCCCAGGGCTGGTCCCCGCGCAAAAAATACCCCGCGGTGCTGGACGTGCACGGCGGCCCCCGCTGCGCCTACGGCGAGACCTTCTTCCATGAGATGCAGCTGTGGGCGGCCCGGGGCTTCGTGGTGTTCTTCACCAATATCAAGGGCTCCGACGGCCGGGGCGACGCCTTCGCCGACATCCGGGGCGATTACGGCGGGACGGACTACCGCAACCTGATGGACTTCACTGACGCCGTGCTCAAGGCCTATCCCAGTATCGATACCGCACGCCTGTGCGAGACCGGTGGCAGCTACGGCGGGTTCATGACCAACTGGATCATCGGCCACACGGACCGCTTCTGCTGCGCCGCCAGCCAGAGGTCCATCTCCAACTGGGTATCCATGTCCTTCATCTCCGACATCGGCCCCTATTTCGGCCCGGACCAGTGCGGCGCCAAGGGCCTCTTCGGCGACAGGAACACCGAAGCCCTCTGGGCCCATTCCCCCCTCAAATACGCGGACAAAGTCAAGACCCCCACGCTGTTCATCCACAGCGAGGAGGACTACCGCTGCCCCCTGCCGGAAGGCATGCAGATGATGCAGGCCCTGGCCGCGCGGAACGTGGAGACCCGCATGGTGATCTTTAAGGGCGAGAACCATGAGCTGAGCCGCTCCGGCAAGCCGAAGCACCGGGTGAGAAGGCTGAAGGAGATCACGGACTGGTTCGAGAAGCACACGAAAATAAAGGAATAAAAAGCATAGGCGCTGTTGGACAAGTCCGTGCGCGGCCGGCGGCGTATCCGTTCGCCGCCAGCGCACGGCGCAAACGAGAAACACAAAACAACGTACCCATCATTTAAGAGGGGTGGTATAGGCGGGGGAACACCCGCCTATTATAATCCGCCCCAGCGGCATGTACGGTGGGGCGGA
>CACZOZ010000457.1:0-4455 GCA_902782865.1 uncultured Eubacteriales bacterium | reverse complement strand
GTGACTTCCCTGATGCGGCGTTTTTTGTGCACGGCCTTGTATTTATCCAGCGCGTACAGGAGAAACGTGATGATATTGATGATGATCAGATACCACCATACTATTCGGTGATCCATGTGTCCCCCTCCTGTTCCTTTAAGTCACGGGATCCGCAGGCCTACGCTCTTTATGCATCCGGATCAGTTCCAAACGATGATATTTTCTCCGATCGGTATTTTACCATGCCGGAAAAGTTATTTCAATCTTCTCATCAGGATCAAAAAAAGCCGGTCGGGGGCCGGCCCCCGATCGGCATGATCCGCTCAGTGTTGCATCCTCTTTTCAAACCGGAACAGCCCCTCCGGGAACTGCTCGTCCTTTTCACAGCCGGCGGCCGGATCATGGGGATCGGGATGGTGGCTGTTGAAGAACTCCACGATATGGAACCCGCACCGATTGACGTAGAAGTGGATATTGCGCTTCTCAAAATACGGCGTGACGGTCTCCCAGACGGTCACCTCCGGATGCAGCCGCTCCAGCGCGCACCACGCGGCATAGCCGATGCCCTTGCTGTGCGCCCCGGGCGATACGAACAGCAGGTGGAGATCGCCCCGGTCCCCGTTCACCTTGATCACGGCGCCGCCGACCGGATGGCCGTCCCGCATGATGCGGTACGCCTCTCCGCCGTCGATGGATGCCTCGATGGTCTCGCGGGAGATGATCTCCCCCTCTTCCTCAAAGTGATCGTCCCGGAGGCCGAATTCCACCATCGCGCCGTAGTTGAACGCTTCCTGGTTGTCCAGGATGAACTGCTCCCTGTCCTCCGGGGCGAGGGGGACGAGCGTGATCTGCGTCATATCCATCCCTCAATTCCCGTGGCAGTGATGGTCCGCGCAGCTCTCGTGCCCGCAGTCCCCGCCGTGATGCTCGCCGTGGTGATCGCACCGCGCGTCCGGATCATATTCCAGGGTGCCTTCGGCCAGGGCCTTCGCGGCCGCGTCCGCCGATCCCTGCACGCCGGCGTAGAGCCTGATCCCCGCGTCCGCCAGGGCCATCTGCGCGCCCATACCGATGCCGCCGCAGATCAGCGCGTCCGCCTTGACCGCCTGCAAAAATCCCGCCAGGGCGCCGTGCCCGCTCCCGAACGTGTCGACGATCTGCTCGCCCGTGATCTTTCCGCCCTCAATGTCATACAGCTTGAACTGCTCACAATGCCCGAAATGCTGGAAGATCTCCCCATTCTCATAAGTGACCGCTATCCTCATCGTGTTCCTTCCTTTCTCCATGACAGCCTGCCGGATCTCGACCGGCTCGAATTCGCAGCAGCCTCCCGTGATCAGCAGCCGCTTTCCGTGCACGAGCGCGTCCGCGACCTTCTTCCTGGCGCTGTCGTAGATCGCCGTGACGGTGGTGCGGGCGATGTTCATCCTTAAAGCGCATTTATCCTGCGTGAGCCCCTCGTCATCCAGGAGGCGCAGGGCCTCAAACTCGTCCACGGTCATGCGCACGCTCTCGGCGGCTGAAACGTCGTCCGGTGAGAAGCTGCGGTACTCCGGCAGCCGCTCGATCCTGCGGCATCTGACTGGCCTCGGCATAAGCCCTCCTTTTCTGACATATGTCGAATACTATTATAGCGTGTTTATGACATATGTCAATATTGCTCAGCAAAAACATCAGCATATAGAGTGGGAGAGTGATCTTTTTCCCCGCTGTGCCGACATTCTGCGACGACAGCTTATAGCCGTATGGAATGTTGTCCTGCTCAAGGATGCGGTTAAGGGAGGCTGTGGTGTTTCTTCCCGCCTTGATCTCCACCGGTATGATCCCATCGGCGTTTTCAAAGAAAAATTCCAGTTCGATCGTGCCGGCGTCATTCCTGAAAAATGAAAGCTTTTTTCCTTTCTTCATCAGGATATCTGCCGCGAGAGACTCATATAATCCGCCTTTCGCGGCACGCAGTATCAGGTTGTCCGGCTTTTTTTCCAGGACCCCGTCACGGAGAAGAACATTTTTCAGCTCATAATCATAAGTGCTGATGAGCAGGCCGATATCGTTTATATACAAGCGAAAATTATCTTCTTTGGTATAAGCCCGTATCACGATGCATAAAAAAGCAAGAAAAATATGCACGGACGCATATTTTTATATCGAAAAATATGCATTCATGCATATGCCGGTCAAGCAGCGGATGATATGCACGGGGTTTTGTGAGGGTTCGGCTTGATCCGTGCCCGGCTTTAACGCGTCATCTCTCGCGCTGCCAGGCGGGCCTTGCCCCGGTATCCGCGGCGGTCCCGTATTTTTCCTCAAAGTCGGATACGATCTTCTTCTGATCCGCGTCAAGATACTTCAGCGCTTCGTCCCGGATATCCGACGGGATGCCGTAATACGCTTCCGCGACGCTGCCCGCCATGGCCGCGATGGTGTCGCTGTCGCCGCCGATGGAGACGGCATTGCGCACGGCGTCCTCGAAGGAGTCGGATTCCAAAAACGCCTCGATGGCCTGAGGGACGCTGCCCTGACAGGACACGTCAAAGGTGTACCGCGGGCGGATGGCGTCGAGCGTGAACCCCAGCGGATAGTAATTTGCCTCGATATGCCGCCTGATCTCATCCTTATCGCTTCCCGTCCGGGCCAGATACACGGCCGCCGTGACGGCCCGGGCGCCCTTCATGCCCTCCGGATGGTCATGGGTCACCTCCGTCACTCTGTCCGCCAGGAGGAGCGCGTTTTCAAGGGACGTGCCCGCCCACGCGCAGGGCGACACCCGCATCCCCGCGCCGTTGCCCCAGCTGTGATACGGCCGCGGATCGGGCGAAACGAGCCACTCGGAAAAGCGGCCGCCGAAGCCGTAGGGGTAACGGTGCCCCAGATCCCTCATGGACGCGACCGCGCGGGCCGACACCTGTTCCGGATCAGCGCCGCAAACAAGGATCGCCTGAGCGATCGCCAGGGTCATGGTGCTGTCGTCCGTCGGCCGGCAGTCGTCCCTGAAAAGATCGAACCGCTTCCGCTTGCGGTTGTGCCATTCAAACCGTGAACCCACGATATCGCCGATGATCGCGCCGAGCATAAGTTGACCTCCGGATATAAAGCCTTTATATTGAGATATGGGGATGGATAAGCGGGGATGCCGGCATCGTCACGGCAGTTTGATATAGGCTTCAAAATCGCTGTTCGGGCTGCCCGTCATGAGGACATACGCGCCGGTGGACCTGTTCGTCCCCTCAAATACGCCGACGTCGATAACCATGTTTTCCCAGCTGTTATCAAGTCTGGCAAAGCCCCAGCTCCAGTCCACGCCTTCCTTGAGCCTTTCATAAACACCGTCCGGCGTGAAGGGAGAGATCCCTTCCGGAAAATCATCGAGCCCGTCCTCGATGATGCCGAGATCGTAAAGCACATACGCGAAGTTGTAAAACGCCGAGATCGCTTCGGTGTACCGGGTCTCTCCGTGATCCGGCTCCAGATCATCGAACCATCCCCGGAACCAGATCTCGGAGACCCTGCCCTTCGGGGCATTCACACAGACCGTGTACCGGTGGCTGTTGATCGAACGCTCCAGGGTGTTCATATCGGCCTTTTTCCATTGACCGCTGCCATCGTAGGAGATGATCAGGGTCAGCACGGCATCGGGCGACAAGGCGCCGGCGGGACCGGCCATGCCCGTCAGGAGCAGCACCATGACCGAAAAAAGAGCGAAATAGCGTTTCATACATTCTCCTTCCCGGATACTATCATTTCCGTATCCCGCCGCCGGGTCCCGATCGCCCTCAAAAAATGCGGCGATCGGGGGCTGACGGTCCACCCTGCACCGGAGATCTTTCCTGTCTGAATGATATCTTACCACGTCTGCCCGTCACATGACAATCGTCATCCCGGCAAAGGTCTGTGTCAAGTTGTTACAGGAGGATTGTCAGGAGATGAGATCAGCAATGAGTAAGTTCCTGATCGTTCAGACATTGCAATGCGAAGTCCATTTCTCGCAGGTTTTATTGCCTGTTAAAAAGCCGTCTTCCGGCGCTTGACCTTGCGGGAAAAGAAGCACCGGCACTTGATCTTGCAAACCGGCACTCCGAAATTCGATCGCCCCTTCCAAATCCATAACACATTTTTTCGACCGAATAAATGGTGTTTCTTACATTTTTTCGACCGAATAAATGTGACATCAGAGAGGGAACGATGAAGCGTTCAACACCCGGAGAGCTTTGCCGTTTCAGCTTGCCGCGGGCCCGCATTGCCCCAACGCATTTGTTCAAACTTCAGAACAGATACTTCGTCATCCGTATGGACTCAGCAGTAAGCTGCAGCCGTTCGAGCTGCGCCTTCAGCTTGCTTTCACGGGGCACTTCTTGCTTCCTTCGGGCGCTTCGGTCAGGCTCACAATTATCGTGATCTGCACTGCCGCTTGCTCACTCTTTTGTTCGCCACGCTTCCGCCGATATGCCTTCCCCCCTGGGCGCGGAGATGAGCGCC
>CACZOZ010000456.1:0-2800 GCA_902782865.1 uncultured Eubacteriales bacterium | reverse complement strand
TTTCGGGAGGATCCGGGGATGAAAAGAGCGCATGTCTTGAGCGGCATCGACCGCATCGGGGACTATGACGGCATCCTGAAGGGCCGGCGCGTGGGGCTGATGACCAATCCCACAGGCATCGACCATGACTTCAGGTCCACCATCGACATCCTGCATCAAAAATACGGGCTGAGCGCCCTGTACGCGGTGGAGCACGGCATCCGGGGAGACGTCCAGGCCGGTGACGCCGTGGGCGACACCGTGGACCCCGCGACCGGGGTGACGGTGTACAGCGCCTTCGGCAAAAACAGCCGCTTCACCGATGAGATGCTGGACGCCTTCGACATCCTGGTGTTCGATATCCAGGACGTGGGCGCCCGCTTCTACACCTATCTGTACTCCCTGGGGTACGCTATTGAGGCCTGCGCCCGGAAGGGCAAGAGCGTGCTGGTGCTGGACCGGGTGGATCCCATCGGCGGCACGCGGCTGGAGGGCACGGTGCTGGACCTGAAGTTCTCTTCCTTCGTGGGGGACTACGAGCTGCCCACCCGCACGGGCCTGACCATCGGGGAGTTCGCCCGGTACCTGAAGGGCTATCTTAAACTGGACCTGGACCTGACCGTCGCCCCCCTCACCGGCTGGGAAAGGCGCATGTACCTGGACGACACGGACCTCAACTGGGTCGCCCCCTCCCCCAACTGCCAGGACCTGGAAGCCGCCCTCACCTACATCGGCATGTGCGTGTTCGAGGGCACCAATATCAGCGAAGGCCGGGGCACCACGCTGCCCTTCCGGCTGGCCGGCGCGCCCTTTATCGACAGCGCTCTTTTGGCCCGGGAGATGGCGGCCCAGAACATCCGGGGGCTGCACTTCCGCCCGGTGTCCTTCTGCCCCACGTTCTCAAAGCACCAGGGCGTCCTGTGCCACGGGGTGCAGATGCACGTTACCGACCGGGATCACTGCGACACGGTGCTGGGGGGCCTGAAGCTGATGGAGACCATCTTCCGCCTGTGGCCGGACAAGGCGGAGTACCTGAGTAGCGACGGCCGGTTCTTCCTGGACCGGCTCCTGGGCACGGACCTTTTCCGGACAGGGAAAATGGACGCGGACACCCTGATCGCCCATTTCGCGCCCGAAGTGCGCTCTTTTGAGGAAAAGTCGCGGCAGTACCGCTTATATGAATAGGAAAGGCTGGTGCATCCCATGGAAAAGACTTTGAGGCCCGTCAAGGCCGGGCTCCTGCTCATCTCCCCGGAACGTTTCGCGGCTATCGGCGAGGGCACGGCCCGGGGATCCTACAGGGAACGCAAGGAAAAGGAAGCCGCCTGGATGGCGGAGGGCCTGGGGCGTCAGGCGGAGGTGGTGTTCACCGGGATCACCTGGGATAGGGAGGACGTGCAGCGGGCCATCGACGCGTTCACCCGGGAAAAGGTGGACTACGTGCTGGCCATCTACCTGTCCTGGGCGGAGGACTTCCAGTTCATCCGCTTCCTCAGGGACATGCCCCCCTGCCCGGTGCTGTTCTGCCACCGCCTGCGGGACAGGATCGACCTGAAGGACACCCACGACGACGACGAGTTCGCCGAATACCTGTGCTGCGGCGGCCTGGTGGGCTCCCTGGAGGCCTCCGGGGACATCCGGCGCTTCAACAGGCCCATGCTGAGCGTGTTCGCCGGCACCTGGGATCAGGTGCTCGAGCGCGCGTTAGTCTTCGGCCGCGCCGCCCGGGCCCGCTCCATCCTGCGGCAGAGCACCTTCGGCCTCCTGGCCTGCATGAACGAGGTGATGTGGAGCACCTACGTGGACGTGTACGATCTCTTCGCCAAGGCCGGCCCAGAGATGCGCTTTTTGTCCGTGGCGGAATACGAGGACGCGGTGGAGGAAGTGCCCGAAAATGAGGCGAAGGCGGTGATGGACAGGATCGCCTCGGAATACGAGGTGCTGCCCAACGTGGACTTTGGGAAATTCCTGGCGTCGGTGCGGGCCAGCATGGCCATGGAGCGCCTGGCGGCAAAATATCATCTGGACGTGCTGGTGCTCAACGACATCGACACCGTGCTGTTCAAGAAGATCGGCCTCAGGCCCGGGTTCTGGCCCACCTCCCCGGAGGTGAAGACCCTGGTGGTGCCCGAGGGCGATATCGGCAGCGGCCTGGCGTGCTATGCCCTGAAGCTCCTGACGGGAGACCGGGTCAACTACATCGAGCCCTTCCACATCGACCTGCCGAACAACAATTTCGCCGCCGGCCACGCCGGGCCCAACGACTATACGGATCCCCGGGGAAAGTGCAAAATATCTTCGGACGTGCGCTTTGCGAAGACCAAATGGAAGTACGCCGGCGCGCCCTTCGCCTGGTACGTCTTCCCCGAGGGGAGGAAGACCATGCTGCACTGCTCGGAGCAGACGGGGAATTTCCAGTTCGTCTCCGCCCAGATCGAGGCCCTGCCCACGGACCATTTCCTGGCCACCTATTCCCACAGCCTGTTCCGCCCCGTCTCCGGCGACATGACGGCGTTCTTTGAGAAGCTCCTCCGCCGGGGCGTGACCCAGCACTACGGCATCACCGACGGGGACCAGCGCGCGGCGCTGCGGGACCTGTCGATGATGCTGGGCTTTGACTACGAGGAGGTGGACTGATGGAACGGCTCATCCCGCAGGGACGCGTCCGCCCCGTCACCGCCGCCGAGGCGGGATGGAACCGCCTGGGCATCGGCTTTGAGAAACTGGACCGGGACGCCTTCGATCCCGCCCCCGCCTATGACCTGGTGGCGGGCCTGGGCGTGCACTGGGTGCGCCTCCAGTCCGGCTGGCAGAAGACCGA
>CACZOZ010000455.1:0-2002 GCA_902782865.1 uncultured Eubacteriales bacterium | reverse complement strand
TCCTTTTTTTGTTCTCCCTGGTTCGCTTTCCAACCATATGTTTCCGTTTCTTATTACTTTGGGGCTGTTGCTTGTGCAACAGCCCCACTGGGCCGGATGGGTCCCGTCACTTGTCCAGCTTTTCGGCGGCGGAGCGGATGAGGTCGATGATGGGGAGGTGCTGGGGGCACACGCCCTCGCACTGGCCGCAGGCGATGCAGTCCTTCGCCCGGCCGTATCCCTGGGTGATCAGGCCGCCGTAAAAGGCCCGGGGACGGAAGCCGTCGCCGTAGAGGGTCATGGTGTTGAGGGCCCGGAACACGTCGGGGATGGCGATGTTCATGGGGCAGCCCGGCGTGCAGTACCGGCAGGACGTGCAGCCGATGAGGGGCACGTCCGTCATGATGCGGCGCACCTTCTCCACCAACTGCTTCTCCTCCTCGCTGAGGGGCTCGAAACAGGTGAAGGTGCTCAGGTTGTCCTCCATCTGGGATTCGGAGGACATGCCGGACAGGATGGTCATCACGCCCGGCAGGGAGCCCACGAACCTCAGGGCCCAGGAAGCGGGAGAAGCCTGGGGCCTTGCCGCGCGGTACATCGCTTCCAGCTCCGGCGTGAGGTTGGCCAGGGTGCCGCCCTTCACGGGCTCCATGACCACGATGGGTTTGTCCCGCTCCCGCAGGATCTCGTACAGCTCCCCGGAGCGCACCACGGGATTGAACCAGTCGGCGTAGTTCAGCTGGATCTGGACGAACTCCACCTCGGGATGGGCGTCCAGGATCCTTTTGAGATAGTCCGGGCTGCCGTGGAAGGAGAAGCCGAAATGCCGGATCCGGCCCTCTTCCTTCAGCTTCAGGCCCCAGTCAAAACAGTCCAGCTCCTCGTAGACCTCCCGCCCGTCCTCCATGGAGTGGAGCAGGTAGAAGTCGAAGTACTCCAGGCCGCAGCGCTCCAGCTGCTCATTGAACACCCGGTCCCGGTCCTCTTTGGTCTTGAGCACCCAGCCGGGCAGCTTGGTGGCCACCATGAAGCTGTCCCGGGGATGGCGCTCCGTGAGCGCTTCCCTGACCGCGCATTCGGACAGGCCTTTGTGATACACATAGGCCGTGTCGAAATAGTTCATGCCGGCCTCCAGATATCGGTCCGCCATGCGGCACACCTGGGGGATGTCGATAGCGCCGTCCTTTTCCGGGAGGCGCATCAGGCCGAAGCCGAGTTTGGGCATTGTTTTAAGATCGATACTCATTCCACACGTCCTTTCTATTTCGCTCAGATGAGGACACCGGCCCTTTGGGCCGCGGCGGCCAGGCAGTCATAGGCCCGCGCGTATTCCTCAAAGGCGGTCATGTGTTCCAGGAGCACCGGCGCGTCGGCGTCCAGGCCCTCGTGGAGGACGGTCAGGACCCGTTCAAAATCGAGGACGCCCTCGCCGGGAGAGCATTCCGTCAGGATCGTGGTGAGTTTCCGGGGGTCCATGCGGGTGTCCTTGATATGGGTGCTTTTGATATAGGGGCCCAGCTTGTCCACGCATTCGGCGAGGAATCTTTCCGGCGCCAGATACCGCCGGGGGCAGTTGATCATGTTGACGAAGTCCAGATGGACGGCGAACATCGGCCGGTCCACGTCCCGGATCAGTTCCAGATAGACATCCGGCCCGTCCGGCACCATCCAGGGCATGGGTTCCAGAGTATAGTACGCGTTCCGCGGCTCGGCCTTATCCAGGATCTCCCTCACGGAGAGCACCACCCGCTCGTACATCTCATCGGTGAAATTATTCGGATCCGCGGCGTCCCATCCCGCCCGGCTCACCGTGCCGGATATGTTGACGCAGCAGGGGATGCCCGTCTCATCCGCCAGTTTGAGCTGGCCCACGGCGTACGCCATCGCCTCCGCGGCCGCTTTTTTATCCGGATCGAAGAGATTGCGCCACACGCCGGCTTCCGCGATCACCACGTCATGCCGGGCGCAGATCTCCCGGACCTTTTCGATCACGGGCCGGGGCGTGCGGCAGTCAAAGGGCGCG
>CACZOZ010000454.1:0-3042 GCA_902782865.1 uncultured Eubacteriales bacterium | reverse complement strand
GTCAGCTCCGGCGCGTCCACGACCTTGAGGTTGTCCAGGATCTGCTCCGGACGGCTGGCGCCGATGAGGGCCGTGGTGACCACCGGATCCCTGAGCACCCACTGCAGGGCCATCTGGGACAGCTTCTGCCCGCGGGCAAGGGCCAGGTCATTGAGGGCGCGGATCTTTTTGAGTTTCTCCTCGGTGATGCTCTCCGGCTTCAGGAAGCGCGGGTCGTGCCCCGCCCTGGAGTCCGCCGGGATACCGTTCAAATACCGGTCCGTGAGCATGCCGCCGGCCAGGGGCGAGAAACAGATGCAGCCCACCTTCTCCTCCCGGAGCACGTCCGTGAGCCCGTCCTCGATCCAGCGGTCCATCATGGAGTAACGGGGCTGATGGATCAGGCAGGGCGTGCCCAGGCGCCTGAGTTCCCGGATGGCGGCCTTCGCCTGCTCCGGGCCGTAATTGGAGATGCCCACGTACAGCGCCTTGCCGCTGCGCACGATCTGGTCCAGGGCGCCCATGGTCTCCTCGATGGGGGTGTTGGGATCCGGGCGGTGATGATAGAACAGGTCCACATAGTCCACCCGCATGCGTTTGAGGCTCTGGTCCAGGCTGGAGATCAGGTACTTGCGGCTGCCCCAGTTGCCGTAGGGGCCCTCCCACATGCCGTAGCCCGCCTTGGTGGACAGGAAGAGCTCATCCCGGTAGGGCCGCCAGTCCGTATCCATATGCCGGCCGAAATTCCTCTCCGCCTCGCCGTCGGGCGGGCCGTAATTGTTCGCCAGGTCAAAATGGGTGATGCCGTGGTCGAAGGCCGTGCGCAGAAGGGCCTGCTGCGTGGCAAAGGGCGTGATGGCGCCGAAATTGTGCCACAGGCCCAGGGACAGCATGGGGAGCATGACGCCGCTGGCCCCGCAGCGCCGGTAGGTCATCGCCTGGTAACGGTCCTTATCGGGGATATACATCTTTCATGTCCTTTCTTTTAAAACGCCGGGGCCTTTAAGGGGCCCCGGCTGCGTTGAACAGGTGACGGAAGTCAGTTCTCGGCGTCGTACACCGCGGCCTTCTCGGCGTGGATCTCATCCAGGCCGGCGGCGCAGTACTCGGCCACCAGGCTGTCATACAGGCTGTCGAACTGATCGGCCGGGCAGGTGATCACCTGGGCGGAGATCGCCTGGAAGCGGGCGCGCAGGTCCTCGCCGTACTCGGACTGGCTGACGATCGGGGTGGTGAAGCGGTAGTTGTGGATGTAGGTCTTGTTGGCGTTGTTCTCGAAGATCTGGTCCATCAGGTACTCAAAGCCGATGGGGCAGTAGGTCGCGGCCATGGCTTCCTTGGAGGTCGCGTCGCGGCGGGTCTGGGTGACCATGACGAACAGGTCGATGTTGGCGTTGGTGGACACGAAGCGGTCGGGGCCGTCATAGTCGGAATTGAGCACCTTCATGCCGTTCTGCACGATGTGATGCTTGCCCTCCTCGCCGTACTCCAGATACTCCAGCACTTCGGGCTGAGCCATCCAGTTGATGTACATCATGACGGCTTCGGGATGCTTGCAGTAGGCGGTGATGCCGGTGGAGATGCCGATGGGATCCGCCTGATAGTCATACAGGGTCTCGCCGGCGGGCACACCGGAGCGGGCGTCCAGGATGGCCAGCTTGGCGTCCGGGCAGTTCTCCATCAGGGTGGAGATCACATCGCTGTTGGAGGACAGATAGAAGCCATACACGCCGGCCTTGCCGTTGACGAAGTCGGACTTGGCCTGGCTGCCATCGGCGTCAAGGGCGAACTCCTTGGAGATCAGGCCCTCGTTGTACATGGTGTTGAGCACCTTGTAGTTCTTCTTGATGGGCTCCCAGTCCAGGGACACCACCTGCAGGTCGGAATAGATGGCGATCTCGCGGGGATCGGTGTGGCCGGTGCGGTAGGAGTCGGCGCGCATGCCGGTGGTGTTGGGGAGCTGCTGGGTGGCGGGGATGGTGTAATCGCCGCCGAGATTGGCGTCACGGAAGGCGCGCAGGACATCCAGGTATTCCTCAACGGATTTGGGCATTTCCTTGCCGACCTTTTCCAGCCAGTCGGCGCGGATCACGGTCGCCCAGTTGTCCGCGTTGTCGCGGGCAGCGGGGAAATACATCTGGACCTTCTTGCCGCCGACGTTGTACTTGCCGGCATTGTAGGCGTCTTCGCCGACATAGGCCAGGTAGTCGGGCATGTATTCCTTGACCATGTCTTCGTCGATTTCCTGCACGAACTCCTGGTCGATATAGGCCAGCAGCTGCGGGTTGTCATAGTGGAAGATCATGTCCGGCGCGGTTTCGTCGGAGCCCATCTTGAGGGTGAAGTCATTGACTTCGTCAGTACGGGAAATCGGCACGTAGGTGACCTTGATGTTGTACTTGTCGCCGAAGTTTTCCTGGATCCATTTGGTCCAGTAGTTGTCATCGACGGCGGGATAGCCGGCCTTGGAACGGTCATATACGGGGACTTTGATTTCAACAGTCTCCGCAAAGGGTTCCCACGCGGCCGCGCCGGCGGGTTCCTCTGCCGCGGCAAAGGACATGACGCTCAGCACGAGGCACAGCGCCAGCAGAAGGGTAACGAGTTTCTTCATTGGGGTCTCCTCCTTTTATTGTGTGATATTTTTCCAGCGGCACTGCGTACCGCGGATCACCGAAAACAGTTTTTTCGCAACCTCAATCGGCGCTGCTCTGAAGATTCGCCTGCCGGAGGAGATCCTTCGGCGCGGCCGTCCCGGCCTTGCTCAGGATAACACCGGAAGAGATTGTTCTCCCGTGTCATTCCGACCGACCGAAGGGAGCGGGGAAATCTCCTCTGCAAAAGGCTTCAGCCCTTTACGGCTCCGATCATTGTGCCCTGCACAAAGTATTTCTGTACGAAGGGGTAAACCAGGATAATCGGGATGGTCGCAAACATGACCACGGCGGACTGCAGGACTTCCGGCGTCGCTTCCGTTGCGCTTGCCTCCGAAAGGCTGAAAGCGTCCTGCCCGCTGTTGAGCACCATGTTGCTCAGCAGGTACTGCAGCGGCTGCAGGGATTT
>CACZOZ010000453.1:0-2073 GCA_902782865.1 uncultured Eubacteriales bacterium | reverse complement strand
CATACCGCCGCTCTCCCTTCACCGGGCGGAACACCGCCCGCGCCTTACGCCGTGCCGCGTGATCCTTAACGTCAAGCCTTTCCTCACAGATATCTCACCGTCTCGGTGAGCGCTTTCCGGCTAAAGTGATTGCTCAGGGGCCCGGCGCCCTCCGCGGCGTAGCCCAGATCCATCACCATCAGCACTTCCTCGTTCTCCGGGAGCTGAAGGGCCCGGGCCAGCTGATCCGGATCGAAGAAATTCACCCAGCAGCTGTCCACGCCCTCATCGGCGGCGGCCAGGATCATCTGCGTGGCCGCGATGGTGGCGTCCTCCACTCCGGAATCCCGTTTCCCGCCGGGATAGGTGAACACGCTGTTTTTATCGAAGGCGACCACGAGCACCGTGGGCGCGCCGTACCGGCAGGGCGTCACGCCGTCGATCTTTTTGAGGATCTCCGCGCTCCGGATCACATAGACCCGCTGCTCCTGCAGGTTCTTGGCCGTGGGGGCCAGGCGGCCCGCCTCCAGGATGGCGTTGAGTTTTTCCTCCTCCACCTGCCTCGAAGAGTACTTTTTGCAGGAATACCTGTTCCTGATCACGTCCCTGAATTCCATTTTTGTTCCCTCCCCTATCGCCTGATATACTTCTCGTCCGTTCCGATGTCTTCGGACACATACCGTTCCGCCGTCATGTGCAGGTCATACTTTTCCCTAAGCGCGGCGACGGTACCCATCATTTTTGAGGCGTGGTGAGCGTCGATGGCCGCCTGATCCGTCCAGCTGTCGATGAGCAGCACCGTTTCCTCATCCTCCAGCGGCAGGCAGTAGTCGTAGCGCAGATTTCCTTCCTCCGCCCGGATGGCCGCCACGGTGCCGGAGGAGATCATCTCCCCGGCGAAAGAGCGCGCCGCGCCGTTTTTCCCTTGATAGCGAATGATCACCGTGATCATGCCAGTTCCTCCAGCATCCGCGCCGGGTCTTCTTTCGCCTTCACCGCGCCGAAGGCCTTCCGGATCACGCCCTCCTCATCGATCAGATAGGTGGAGCGGATCACGCCGGCGGGCTTGCCCGCCTTCGCGGGGCGGAGCACGTCGTAGGCCGTGATCACCTTCATATCCGGATCCGACAGGAGGGTGAAGGGCAGGCCGTACTTCTCCTCGAAGCGCTTGTGGGACGAAACGGTATCCTTGCTCACGCCCAGCACTGCCGCGGCTTTATCCCGGAACTGGGGATACAGATCCCGAAAGCCGCAGGCCTGGGCGGTGCAGCCCGCCGTCATGTCCTTCGGGTAAAAATAGAGGATGACTCTCTGCCCCCTGTAATCGCTCAGGGAGCGCGTTTCCCCGTTCTGATCCGAAAGGGAAAACTCCGGGGCTTTTGACCCGATCTCAAGCATATGGATCCTTCCTTTCCCGTAAAAACGCTCAGAGCAGTTTTTCCTTCCACTCGTCCTCTTTGAATCCCACAAGGACGAAGCCGTCCCCCACGACCAGCGGGCGCTTCACCAGCATGCCGTCGGAGGAAAGCAGGGCGAACTGCTCGTCCGCGCTCATGCCCGGCAGCCTTTGGGCCAGCTCCTTCTCCCTGTAGGGGATGCCGCTGGTGTTGAAGAAGCGCTTGAGCGCAAGGCCGCTCAGGGCGTGGTACTCCCTTAAGGCCGCCTCATCCGGATGCTCCGTTTTGATGTCCGCTGTTTCGTACGCGATGCCGTGGTCATCCAGCCATTTGAGCGCCTTTTTGCAGGTGCCGCACCGGCTGTAGCAGTATACTTTGATCATCTCTTCATCCTCCGAACTCAAGTTTCATCCCGCGTGCGGGATCAGGGCAGGATGAGATACCCCCTCCAGCCCCGGACCGAGTAATAGGACTCGGCCCCGTTGTGGAACGTGAACACCCGCCCGTACCGTCTCTCGCAAAACAGGGCACCGCCTTTTGAACGGATCTCCGGCGGGGACGATATCCAGGACGAGGTCTTCAGGTCGAACTCCCCCAGCGCCTGCAGCCTCAGGTAAAGCTCCTCCGTCATCAGTTCCACGCCCATGTCCCGGGCCTGGCGGACGGCGCTGCCGGCGGGAGGCGCGGTCCTGCGCTT
>CACZOZ010000452.1:0-5501 GCA_902782865.1 uncultured Eubacteriales bacterium | reverse complement strand
GACCGAAAGGAGATAAGCATGGACATCGTGCAGACCTTTTATGACGACATGGCGTCCCGGTACGACAGGCTCTTCGGGGACTGGGATGCCGACGTGAGGGAACAGGCCCTGATCCTGGACAGGATCTTTTCAAAACACGGCTTTGGCCGTGACGCCCGGGTGCTGGACTGCGCCTGCGGCATCGGCACCCAGGCCGTCGGCCTGGCCGCCCTGGGATATCCCGTGACCGGCTCTGACATCAGCGCCGCGGAGCTTAAAGAGGCAAAAATCCGGGCGGAGAAAAGAGGCGCGGCCCTCCGCCTTGAACGGGCGGACTTCCGGGCCCTTGAAAATACGTTCCCGGAGACATTCGACATCGTCATCGCCATGGACAACGCGCTGCCCCACATGCTCACGCAGGAGGACCTGAAAAAGGCCGCGGACAGCATCACCGCCCGGGTGCGGCCCGGGGGGATCTTCGTGGGCAGCATCCGGGATTACGACCGTCTCCTCGAGACCCGGCCCGCCTATTCCCCGCCCTACATCCACAATACCGCAGACGGCCGGCGCCTCTCCTTCCAGACCTGGGACTGGGAGGGGGAAAAATACCGCCTGACCCAGTACATCATCGAGGACGAAGGCGCCCTGAGCGTCAGCCGCTTCGCCTGCGAATACCGGGCCGTCCGGAGGGAGGAACTGACACAAATGTTCCTTGACGCCGGCTGCGGGGAGGTCACATGGGCCTTTACGGAGGAAACGGGCTTCTACCAGCCCATCGTGACCGCGAAAAAATAGCGGATCCCCAAAAAGGGACCATCGACCGGATCGGCGATCAAGTGATCGGGATCGGCTGACTGTACATAATATGCAGATTATTTGTAAACTATCCATATATGCGATAATAAGAAACTTTACATAAAAAATGCATTATTAGCACAGCGGCATTGCGACGGATCGGGCGGCCTCCGATGCGCGCCGTAAGCCCTGTGATCAAAAAGCAGGTCATTCTTCAGAATGCCAGCAAGATCATTGTTGATATGTGACCGCTGGATCCAGGCGGGCTTTTTTTATGTGTCCATGCTCAGGATGACCTTGTCGTCGTTCAGTTCGCGGCCCGCCGCAGCTTTGAAGCGTTCCAGCAGATCGGATACGGTGAGCTTTGAGCGGGCCTCACCCGAAATGTCCAGGGCGATCTTTCCCCGGTCCATCACCACGGTGCGGTTGCCCATCTGCAGGGCGGAGTGCATGTTGTGGGTGATCATCATGCAGGTGAGGTTCCTGTCGTCGATGAGCCGCCGTGTCAGGGCCAGCACCTTTTCGGAGGTGGCTGGGTCCAGAGCGGCGGTGTGCTCGTCCAGCAAAAGCAGTTTGGGCTCGGCGATGGTGGCCATGAGCAGGGACGCCGCCTGGCGCTGGCCGCCGGACAGAAGGCCCATCCTGGTCTTCATCCGGTCCTCCAGGCCCAGGTCCAGGCTGGAGAGCAGCTCCCGGAAATAGGCGCTGTCCCGCCGGTTCACGGCGAAAAAGGACCGGCTGGCTTTCCGGGTATAGGCCAGGGCCAGGTTCTCCTCGATGGTCATATTGGGCGCCGTGCCCCGCATGGGATCCTGGTACAGGCAGCCGATGTTCAGCGCCCGCCGGTAGTCTTTCTGAAAAGTGATGTCCTCCCCGTCCAGGATGATCTTCCCCCCGTCCAGGCGGAATTTGCCCAGGATGGCGTTGAACAGCGTGGATTTTCCCGCGCCGTTGGATCCCAGCACCGTCACGAAATCCCCCTCCGCCAGGGTGAGGCTCAGGTCATCCAGGGCCGTTTTGGCGTTGGGCGTGCCTTTCTCAAAGGTCTTTTTCAGTTTGATCAGCTCCAGCCCGCTCATGCCGCGTCCTCCTTTTCCGCCCGGCGCTCCCGGATGGCCCTCCGGAGCAGGGGCAGTGTCAGGGCGATGACCACGATCACCGCCGACAGGAGCTTCACGGCGTAGCTGGGCATATCGATCTTATAGGCCAGCTGCAGGATGAGCCGGTAGATCAGCGACCCCGCCGCGGCGGAGATGAGCCCCAGGGTGACCGACCGGAGGCCGAAGAACACCTGGCCCATGATCACCGAGGCCAGGCCCACCACCAGCATGCCGCTGCCGAAGTTCAGGTCGGCATACCGCTGCTGCTGGCAGAGCAGCGCCCCCGAGAGAGCCACCAGGGCGTTGGAGATCATGATGCCGATCACCCGGGTGTGGTCCGCGTTGATGGAGGAGGAGCGCACCATTTCCTCGTTGTCGCCGGTGGCGCGGATAGCCATGCCCGTGCGCATGTGGAAAAACACCGCCAGCACCGCCAGCAGCGCGGCCACGATCACGCCCGTGAGCGCGAACGCGCTCAGGTTGGCGTCAAGCCGCCTGTTCCCGGTCAGATCGACCAGGAAGGCGCGGAAGCTCTTGTACAGCGTGTCGCAGGCCACCTGAGTCTCAGCCCCGGCGCTGTTGACGACGGTCTTCTGCAGGTACAGGTTGGACTGGCCGCCCAGCACCATGAAGTTCATCGTGTACAGCCCGGTCATGGTCAGGATGCCCGACAGGATGGGATTGATCCGCAGCCGGGTCTGCATCAGCCCCGTGCACAGCCCCGCCAGCGCCCCCGCCGCCATGCCGCATATCAGGCCCAAAGCGGGCTGCCCCGCGATGGTGACCACCGCGCACACGCACATGCCCGCCACGAAACTGCCGTCGATGGTCAGGTCCGGCATGTTGAGCACCCGGAAGGCGATGAAGACGCCCAGGGCCATGGGCGCGTAGATCATGCCCTGGCTGAGCGCCGAGATCAACAGGTTCGTTATCGTCATGGCCGTCCTCGTCCTTCTTGTCACAGATCAGTTACCCGGGGGGACGGGGCCTTGCCCGTCCCCCCGGGGATCTTTTGTTTACTCGCCGAAATGGCTGGTGCCGTCCTTCTCCACCAGCACCTTGTAGGCCGAGAGGATCTCGTCCGTGATCGTGAGGCCCAGGGTGTCCGCCGCCTGCAGGTTCACGAAGCGGGCGTAATCGCTCAGGGTCTCATAGGGGATGTTTTCCGGGTCTTCACCCTGGGCGATCCGGATCACCAGATCCGCCACCTGTTTCCCCAGCTGCACATAGTCCACGCCGATGGTCGCGAACCCGCCGTCCGCCACCATGGAATCCGCGCCGCAGTACACCGGGACGCCGAAACCGTAGGCCACATCGGTGTAGGTGGACATGGCGGAGGCGATGGAGTTGTCATTGCCGGTATACAGGGCGTCGATCCCCCGGGAGATCAGCGTCTCCGCGCCGGTCTGCAGCTCGGACAGATCGGCGATGGACACCTCCTCATAAGCCACGCCGGCCTCATCGCAGTAGGCCTTGGCCGCGTTGATGGTGGACACAGAGTTGGTCTCTCTGGAGGTATACAGGAATCCGATCTTTTTGTAATCCGGCTGGAAGTCACTGATCAGCTTCACGATCTCCGCGGCGGGGATGTTGTTGGACACGCCGGTGATGAAGAAGCTGTCCTCCCCGGTGAGGCCCGCGGCCACGGGATCGGACACGGCGGCGAACACCACGGGGATATCCCCGTCCTCAAAGACCACCTTGGCGCTCTGGGCGGTGTTGGTGGCGATGGGCACCACGATGTCCACGCCGTCGTTCTTCACGTTCTCAAGGATCGCGGAGAGGGCCGCGGTGTCCCGCTCGGCGTTCTTCAATACGATCTCAAAATCGAGGCCGCTCGCTTCAAGGGAAGAAACGATGGTGTCCCGGATCTGGTCCAGGGAGGTGTGGCTCATGGGCTGCACCACGGCTACCTTCACGGTCTCCGCCAGGGCGCCGGTCAGGCACAGGGAAGTCAGGATCGTCACGAGGATAACGCAGATCACGGTGCGGAAAATGCTGTTTTTCATGGGTCTGTCCTCCTTATTATTCGTCTTGCGCGTACTGTTTCGCGGTTTCGGTATATCTCTTAAGCACATCCAGGCTGCAGTCGAAGGCTTTTCGTTCATCCTCATTAAGGTCGATCCCGATGATCTTTTCGATGCCGTCCCGGCCCACCAGGCAGGGCACGCCGCAGGAAACGCCCTCCGCGCCGTACTCGCCCTCAAGGGAAACGGACAGGGGGAGCTCGGTCTTCTCATCCGTCAGGATCACGCGGATCAGGAAGGCCGCCGCCTCGCCGATGCCGAACTCCGTGGAGCCCTTGCCCTCGATGATATCCATGCCCGTCTGCCGGGTGCGGCGCAGGGCCTCATCGGGATCGAAGCCGGGGGCCCCGGCCGCGGGCCTTCCCCCCACGCGCAGGAAGCTGAAGGGGATCATGGAGGAATCCCCGTGCTCCCCCATCACCAGGGCCCGGATATCTCCCCGGGGGCAGCGGGTCTGCTCGCTCAGGATGCGCCTGAGGCGCGCCGTGTCCAGGAGCGTGCCCGTGCCGAAGCAGCGGCGCCGGTCCATCCCCAGCGCCTCCCTCAGGCAGCCGGCGATGATGTCGCAGGGATTGGTGATGCTGATCACCAGGCCCCCGGGCGGCGTGTCTCTCAGGCTCCGCGCCAGGTCCGTCACCATGACCACCGAGTCCTTCAGAAGATCCAGCCGGGTCTGCCCCGCTTCCCGGGGCTTCCCGATGGCGCACACGGTGACGGCGGCGTCCGCGCAGTCACTGTAGCTGCCGGCGCGCACGTCTGGCATGTCCCGGCGGTAACTCAGGCTGTCCGCGATGTCCGCCGCCTGGGCCTCGGCCTTCCCGGGCACCTTGTCCACCAGCACGATCTGGCCGCAGACCGCGTCCGCCGCCAGGGCCATGGCCACATGGGACCCCACGTGCCCCGCGCCCAGGATCACCACTTTTTCTTTCAAACGATCACCTCCGTTTTTCCGGACGGTGTTTCCAAACAAAAAACCCCGTCCCCGCTTTTTACTGCTGGGACAGGGCTGATGATCTCATTCCCTGCGGTGCCACCCGGCTTGGCGCTCTCGCGCCCACCTTTGTTCCGTACCGTCATACGGACTCCGTTGATAACGGAGAGAAAGCTCCGTCTCCCCTACTGGGGCTCATCGCCCGTTGGGTTCGCCCTCAAAAGTCCATTCGCTCCCGGGCCCGTACCGCGATCCCACCGCCCGCGGCTCTCTGAAACACACCGTGTGGGAACTACTCATCTTTCTCGAAGGTTTGCGTCATTGTAGCGGAGCGGAGCCCCCTGTGTCAAGGGTTGAACAATCAAAGAACAAGCTTACTTTTGTACATCTGAAACATGTCAAATGTTTCCTGTTAATGGAAACAAAAAAACAGGCCGGGAGCATTGCCCGGCCCGTCCTTTTCAATAGTTCCATCAGCCGCCTTAAGTCTCTTTCTGATAATACCCCGCGGCCTTTAAGATCATGGCCGCCGCGAAGTCGATCTGGGTAGGGACGCTCGTAAGGTCCACCCACTCGTCCTTGGTGTGGGCCCCGCCGCCGCAGACGCCCAGGCCGTCCAGCACCCCGATGCCCGCCTGGCCCGCGATGGCGATGTCCCCCGCGCCGCCG
>CACZOZ010000451.1:0-2743 GCA_902782865.1 uncultured Eubacteriales bacterium | reverse complement strand
TATCCTCCCGCACCGGCTCCAGCGTTAGCGAGAGCGCAAGCTGAGCGGATTTTGCTTGACAATCCCTGGAATATCGCATATACCATATACTGAGGGCATATGAGGACATAGTACGCGCGGCCCAAGAAAAAACTGGTCATGGGAGGTTGGTTCCATGGATGGAGCGGCACTGAGAGAAGTATGCAGACAGGTGAGAAGGGACATTATCAACATGACGGCGGACGCGGCCTCCGGGCATCCGGGCGGGTCATTGTCCGCGGTGGAAATGCTCGTCGCCCTCTATTATGAGGTGATGAACGTGGATCCGAAAAACCCTCAGGATCCCAACAGGGACCGCCTGGCCCTGAGCAAAGGCCACGCGGCGCCGGCGCTGTACGCGGTGCTGGGCGAGCGGGGCTTCTTCCCCAAGGAGGAGTTCAAGGGCTTCCGTCAGCTTCACAGCATCCTGCAGGGGCATCCGGACGCGAAGAAGTGCCCGGGCGTGGACGTGTCCACCGGCTCCCTGGGGCAGGGGATCTCCATCGCCGTGGGTATGGCCCTGGGCGCCCGGGCGGCGAAACTGCCCTCGAAGGTCTACGCCATCTGCGGTGACGGCGAGATGCAGGAAGGCCTGGTGTGGGAGGCCTCCATGGCCGCGGCCCACTACAAGCTGGACAATTTCACCGTGCTCCTGGACAATAACGGCCTGCAGATCGACGGCACCAACGACCAGGTGATGAGCCTGGGCGACATCAACGCGAAGTTCAGGGCTTTCGGCTACCAGGTGATCGACGTGGCCGACGGCAATGATCTGGACCAGGTGCTCGCGGCCCTGCGCGCGCCCCATGAGCCGGGCAAGCCCAAGGCGATCGTGTGCCACACGGTGAAGGGCAAGGGCGTGAGTTTTATGGAAAATCAGGTGGGCTGGCACGGCAAGGCGCCCAATGAGGAGCAGCGCGCCATTGCCCTGAAGGAACTGGAGGTGTGACCATGAGCGAAAAGAAAGCGATCCGCGTCGCTTACGGCGAAGCGCTGGCCATGCTGGGCAGCGAGAATGACAAGGTGGTGGTGCTGGACGCCGACCTGGCCCACGCCACCATGACGGCGACCTTCCTTAATAAATTCCCCGAGAGGCACTTCAATATCGGCATCGCCGAGGCCAACATGGTGGACATGGCGGCCGGCATGTCCCGGATGGGGCTGATCCCCTTCTGCTCCACTTTCGCGGTGTTCGCGGGCCGGAGCTTCGACCAGATCCGCAACGGCGTGTGCTATCCCCATTTCAACGTGAAGTTCGGCTTCAGCCACGCGGGCGTCACCCTGGGCGAGGACGGCGGCAGCCATCAGGCCATCGAGGACATCGCCCTGATGCGCTCCCTGCCGGGCATGACCGTGATCTCTCCCTGTGATGCCAATGAGACCTATCAGGCGGTGCGGGCGGCGGCGGCCATCGACGGCCCCGTGTACCTGCGCCTGGCGCGCCTGCCCTCCCCGATCTTCGATCCCATGCCCTTCACGATCGGCAAGGGCAACGTGATGCGGGACGGGAAGGACGCGGTGATCTTCACCCACGGCATCATGGTGAACGAGTCCCTGGAGGCGGCGAAGATCCTGGACGAAAAGGGCATCAGCACCGCCGTGGTGAACCTGCACACCATCAAGCCCCTGGACGAGGAGATCGTGCTTTCCTTCGCGGCGAAGTGCCCGAAGGTGTTCACCGTGGAGGAGCACTCCGTGATCGGCGGCCTGGGCGACGCGGTGGCGGACGTGCTGGTGCGCAGCGGCCGGGGCTACAACTACCACAAGATCGGCGTGCAGGACGTGTTCGGCCAGTCCGGCAAGCCGCTGGAAGTGATGAAGGAATACGGCCTGAGCGCCCCGCAGATCGCGGAAAAGGTGGCCGGGGCCTGACATACTGCAAGGCATCTGCCGATGATACGCGAAAGCGCCGCTCCGAAAGGGCGGCGCTTTTTTTGCGGTCGTTTGCCCCGACAGTAATCCGTTCTGATATCATCTCAAGTTCCATGCGTGAGATGTGTCCCTTGACAGTTCCCCCAAAAGCCTTCGCCTGTGGAGAAGGTGGCAGGCGTTAGCCTGACGGATGAGGTCAGATACCCTTCGATGATCGCCCCTTTCCCGGATTATTACCCCCCTGGTGTCATGCCGAGCCCATACGGATGGCGAAGCATCTGTTCTGAAGCATGATCAGTTGCGCTGGGTCAAAGGCGAGACTATGGTATACGGTATCCTATCCCTTACCTTGTAGCCGCGTCCCTTCCGGCGTATTCCTGCCTGCCGCGGTCAAGATCCCTCGGGCGGAAAGCCGAAGCGGCCAAGGAGAAGGCTTTTGGAGAACGGGGAGGGGACGGACGGAGTTTTATTTGTGAATGAAGACGCTTCGCTAATGAAGACGCCTGACGGCTAATGAAGCCGCTTCGCTAATGAAGAAAATAGGAATTGGTCTTACAAGGCGGAGGAGCGGGCAGGGCGTAACGACAGTGAAATGCGCTTCGCGCGTGAAATTGCTTCGCAGTGAAATATCGCCTGCGATGTGAAATACGCCTGCGGCGTGTTGTGGTACAGATCCCTGGCGGGATCTGATTTGATATGAAGGAGGAACGGGGGACGATCAGGATCCGGTTTCACTGTTCATCGCAGGCTGCCCGCCACACATTTCGTCATCCTTGCGGAACTGTCCAAATCTGTGATTTGGGTAACAGTTCCCATGCAAAAGCGCGGAGCCGAAGCGCCCGCTGTGCGGGAT
>CACZOZ010000450.1:0-14873 GCA_902782865.1 uncultured Eubacteriales bacterium | reverse complement strand
CTGAAGTGACACGGAGGGATGCGCATGCCTTTTGTCGGGAGGATAAAGGTCTTCGATATCCCGGGGATCTGCCGCGCGTCTCATATCCTGCATGCCTGCGGGAAGGATATGGCGCGGCGCTTTGATCTGCATCACTGGGACAATCCCCGGGCCGTGACCTTCGCGATCGCCGGTCTCGGCTGTCTGAAAAACGAGATGTACCTGGTCCGGGACGGTGGCAGGCCCGTGGCGACGTTCCAGATCAAAAAGAACGGGCGGGATATGCACCTCACCAAGCTGGCCACACTGCCCGATGCCGCCGGCAGGGGCATCGGCAGCTTTTGCCTTGAGCATGTGGAAGCCCTGGCGCTCAAAGCGGGGTGCGACAGGATCGTGCTGGAAGTATATGACCGGAGCGGGCACGCCATCGACTTTTACCATCGCCGGGGATTCAAGGACATTGGCCGGGTGAGCACCCGGAAGTATACGGAGATCAAAATGGAAAAGGCGGTATCCCGTCAGGCGTGACCGGGATCGTGCGGCCGTGAAAAAAGAGGAGCGGTTTATGTCGGAACTCAAACATGTCTCGTCAAAGGAACTGGGCCTGAAGGGCATGGACAAAAAGGGCTGGTGCGGTGTGTACCAGCGCGTCGTCAAGCGGATCCTGGACATTCTGTTTTCCCTGATCGCGCTGCCCCTGGTGGCCCTCGTGGGGATCCCCGTGGCCGTCATGATCAAGGCGGAGGACGGGGGGCCCATCTTTTACCGGTCGCCCCGGATCGGCAGGGATTTCCGCCTGTTCGACATGTTCAAGTTCCGCTCCATGAAAGTTAACGCCCCCAATATCCTCAATCCGGACGGCAGCACGTATAATTCCAGGACGGATGACAGGGTCACGAAGGTGGGCCGCTGGATCAGGGAGACCAGTATCGATGAGCTGCCGCAGATCCTCAATGTGCTCAAGGGGGACATGAGCCTTATCGGGCCCAGGGCGGGCGACACGGACGGCATCGACACTTATACTGAAGAGGAAAAGGGTAAAATGCTGGTCAGGCCGGGCATCACCGGATACTCGCAGGCCTATTTCCGCAACGGGCTGGGCGTGGGAGAAAAGCGCATGTATGACGCGTGGTACGCCCACAACGTGTCTTTTCCGCTGGATGTGAGGATATTCCTGAAGACGATCGGCACCGTCCTCAGGCATGACAATATCTATACGAACTGAAGGGAGGGCTGCGGCCGTATGAAAAAACTGCTGATGATCGGCGCGGGGTTCCTCCAGGATTTCGTGATCCGAAAAGCTGTTTCGATGGGGTATGAGGTGCATGCGCTTGACGCCAATCCTCATGCCGTCGGATTTCTCCACGCTCAAAAACACGCTGTGATCGATATCGTGAACGAGAAAGCGTGCCTTGAATACGCCCGGGAGCAGAAAGTGGACGGCGTCATGACCGCGGCTACGGATTTCGGGGTGATGACCGCGGCGTTCATCGCCGGGAAGATGGGCCTGAAGGGCATCGGTTACGATACCGCGAAAACGGTCAAGAACAAGTACCTGACCCGCAGGGCGCTGATGGAAGCGCATGTGGACGATACCGCTCAGGCCTGGGAGGTCACGCGGGAAACGGATACCGCATCGCTCGCGAAGCGGCTCGAGTACCCGGTCATGGTCAAGCCCTGTGACGGTTCGGGCAGCCGGGGCGCCGGCCGCGTGGACGCGCCCGGGGAATTTCAAGCGGCGTGCGAAAGGGCCCTGCTCAGCTCCAGGAGCTGCCGTGCCCTGGTGGAGAGCTTCATCACGGGAAAGGAATACGGTGCCGAGAGCCTGGTGACGGATGGGCAGGTCCACGTCCTGGCGGTGATGAAAAAGTTGATGACGCCGGCCCCGTTTTACGCGGAGCTCGGGCACGCGGTGCCTTCCATGCTTCCGACGGAAACGGAAGACAAGGTCCGGAAATGTGTGGAGGCCGCGATACGCGCCCTGAAGATTGACTTTGGGTCCGTCAATATGGACATGCTGATCACCGATGACGGGAAAGTCTATATCATCGACATCGGGGCCCGCATGGGCGGCAATATGATCGGCCCGTGCGTGGTCCCCTACGGTACGGGGATCGATTATATGGGTGCGGCGATCCGGGCAGTCATGGGCGAAAGTGCGGATCTGACGCCGCGGGATCATGGAGCGGTGGCTACCCGTCTGCTGGCCTTCGAGGAAGGCACGGTCCTGAAGGTCCCGGATATGGCTCGGATCGAAAAGGAATGCGGTGTGGAGATCTATCACCACCTGCAGGCCGGGGAACATGTGAGGAAGTACCGTACGAACCTCGACGGCTGCGGTTATATCGTGGCCAGAGCGGCGTTTGCCGCGGATGCCGCTGCCGCGGCGGACGAGGCGTACCGGAGGATCGCAAAAGAGGCTTTTGAGGCCTGAGAAACAGCGCCGCGGCGGGCCGCGGCACGGATCGGAGAAACAGTATCGATGGCTGTCAGCAGGAAAGCGAAAGAATTCTACAAGTCTTTTTGGGGCAAACCGGAGCAGTTTGCCGCCAACCTGATCTCCACTGTCCAGGAAAAGAAAAAGATGCTCGATAACAGGGACAACAGCTTTCACCTGACCGGAGAGCAGGAGGAAGCCGTCCGGGCATACTGGAAAAAATATCCTTACAGGATCAGCACGGACTGGTGCCGGTATTACGCCGCCATGAACGGTATCGTGGATCCCCGGTATATCCCCAACACCCTGTATTTCACAAAGATCGATCAGCATTTCAACCGCAGGGATCTGGGCCTGGGTTTCAACGACAAGAATTATTATTCCCGCATTTTCCCCGGCGTGCGGCAGCCCAGGACCTATGTGCGCAAGATCGGCAGCCTGCTCTTCGACGAGGAATACCGCCTGATCGATGTTTCGGACGCCATGCGTCTCATGGCCGATACGGACGAGGTGATCATCAAGCCCTCCGAGGAGAGCGGCAGCGGCCGGGATATCTCTTTTTACAAAACGGGGGATGACGCCCTCAGGGCCTTCCTTATGGATCAGTCCCTGAAGGACTATATCGTGCAGGGGCTGGTGAGCCAGCACCCGGCGCTCAGCGCGATCTATCCCCGGGCCCTCAACACCATCCGTGTCACGACCCTGCTGATGCCCGACGGGGTCCATGTGCTTTCCGGCGTCCTCAGGATGGGCGCGGGCGGGAACCGGGTGGACAACGCGACCCACGGCGGCGTGTCCGTGGGGATCAGGGCCGACGGAACGGTCAACCGGGAGGGGCATATCCTGCCCAGGGGGACGGTGATCCTCAGCCACCCCGACGGCTTCGTGTTCGAGGGGTTCAGGGTGCCGGGGTATGACAGGATCCTTGAGACCGTGCGCTCTCTGGCCCCGACGGTCGGGCATTTCAGGCTGGTGTCCTGGGATATGGCCGTGGATGAGGACGGGGATATCGTCCTGATCGAGGCCAATATGCGCAAGGGCGGGATCGCCATCCATCAGTCCAACAACGGTCCCCTGTTCGGCGATCTGACGGACCGGGTGCTCGACGAGGTCTTCTCATCGGCCAGGTGACAGGCCCCGGCAGAAACAAGATATGATACGGAGGTAGATCCATTGGCTGACAAGACCGGTTTGAGGATGCTCAGGCTCAGGGCCTACTGCTATCCGGAACAGACGGCCGGCACCCATATGGATGACGCCCTGAGGGACGCGCTGGCGCAGAACGGGATCACCTACATCCTGTATACCCCGACCCCCACCCGGGGCGTTTCCGAAGAGGTGCGAAGGGAGTATAAAAAGAAAGACAAGCGGCTGGAGATCACTCATGACGGGCATGTGGTCATCCACCGGTTTCCCATGTTCCGGGAAGGCAGCAATCCGATCCAGAAGACGCTCCGCTTCCTTTTGTGCAATATCCGGGAGTATCATCTGGGGAAAAGGGCCCGGGACATCGATCTGGTCTTTTCCTCCAGCACGCCGCCCACCCAGGGCACGCTGTCCGGGTTCGTGGCGAGGAAGCTCTCAAAGCGGTACGGGAGAAAGGTACCGTTCATATACCTGCTGCAGGATATCTTCCCGGATTCGCTGGTCAATGCCGGGATGACTAAAAAGGGTTCCCTGATATGGCGCGTCGGCCGCAGGATCGAGGACATCACCTACCGGAACGCCGACAGGATCATCGTGATCAGCGAGTCGTTCAAACGGAACATCATGGCCAAGGGCGTCCCGGAGGAGAAGATCGAGATCATCAGCAACTGGGTGGACCTGAACGCCATCGGCCCTGTCCCCAGGGCGGAGAACCCCCTGTTCGATGAGATGGGGATCTCACGCGACAGGTTCATCGTCGTCTACGCGGGCAATATCGGCGAAGCCCAGGGGGCCGAGGTGATCCTGGACGCGGCGCAGCGGCTCCGGGACGAGGATATCCTGTTCGTCATCTTCGGAGGAGGCGCTCGGTTCCCTGCCCTGAAAAAGGACGCGGAGGAGAGAAAACTCGGCAACGTCATCATCACGGGATTAAGGCCTGTGGAAGATGTGAAGTATGTGTACAGTCTGGGCGACGCGGCCCTGATCACCTGCCGGCCGGGCACAGGGGACGCGGGCATGCCGTCCAAGACCTGGAGCATCATGGCCTGCGGCACGCCCATCATCGCGTCTTTTGACAGGGGCAGCGATCTTGAGGACACCCTCGTGAGTTCCGGAGCGGGCAGATGCGTCGAGCCGGGCAGCGCGAACGCGCTGGCGGACGCCGTCCTCGAGGCCAGGGAAGGCCGCCGGGCCGCGGCATCACCGGAAAGGATCCGTGAATACGCCCTGAAGAACGCGTCACGGGAAGCCTGCGTGGGCAGGTATATCAGCACGATCAAAAACGCCGTCAAGAACGCGGCGGTCACGGAGGAATGAACATGTCACTGTTTACCGGAAAAACACTGATGATCACCGGAGGCACAGGCTCCTTCGGCAACGCTGTCCTGGCTCGTTTCCTTCAGACGGATATCGGGGAGATCCGCATTTTTTCCCGGGACGAGAAGAAGCAGGACGATATGCGCCACGAGTTTCAGGCGAGGATGCCCGAGGCCGCGGAAAAGATCAGCTTTTACATCGGCGATGTCCGCGATCCCCAGTCGGTGCGCAACGCGATGCACGGGGTGGATTACATCTTCCACGCCGCGGCGCTCAAGCAGGTCCCTTCCTGCGAATTTTTCCCCATCGAAGCCGTGAAAACGAATGTGCTGGGCACCGAGAACGTGCTCACCGCCGCGATCGACGAGGGCGTGGAGACGGTCATCTGCCTGTCCACGGACAAGGCGGCCTACCCTGTCAACGCCATGGGCACCAGCAAGGCCATGATGGAGAAGGTGGTGGTGGCCAAGAGCCGCACCACGAAGAAAACGAAGATCTGCTGCACGCGCTACGGGAACGTGATGTGCAGCCGGGGGTCGGTCATCCCCCTGTGGATCGACCAGATCGCGTCCGGGCAGCCCATCACCATCACCGACGGCAGCATGACCCGCTTCATCATGAGCCTGGATGAGGCGGTGGACCTGGTCCTGTTCGCTTTCGAGCATGGGCAGAGCGGGGATATCCTGGTGCAGAAGGCGCCCGCCTGCACGATCCAGACCCAGGCGGAAGCGGTCTGTGAGCTGTTCCACGGGGATAAGAACGCGATCAAGGTGATCGGCATCCGCCACGGCGAGAAAATGTTCGAGACGCTCCTGACCAACGAGGAATGCGCCAATGCCGTGGATATGGGCAACTTCTACCGCGTGCCCTGTGACAAGCGCGGGCTGAATTATGACAAGTATTTCAGTCAGGGGAACACCCAGAGGAACGTGCTCAGGGAATTCAACTCCAGCAACACCACACTGCTGGATGTTGCTCAGACCAAAGAGAAGATCGCTTCCCTGAAGTATATCCAGGACCGGCTCCGCGAGATGGGCCTGAAGGCTTAAGGAGGATGGACGAATGAAAGCCGTGCTGCTGGCCCCGACGCCGCCGCCCGCCGGCGGGATCGCGGGCTGGACCGCCAGGATGCTCAAAGCCGATCTGCCCGGCGGGTGGTCCCTCATCAATGTGGATGAGAAGGCGATCGGGGAGCGCGAGGTCTTCGGCCAGGCGGGGAAAAGGCATATGCTGGAGGAAGCCCGGCGCTGCCGCCGTATCTGGAAGGGGCTCAGGCAGGCCCTGAAGGATCCGGACGCCGCTGTGGTCCATTCCTGCATCCCCTCCGTGACCACCTCCATGATGCGGGAGTACGTCTGCGCGAGGATCGCCGGGCGCCGCGGCAGGAAGTTCATCGTGCATTTCCGCTGCACCGTGCCCAACACCACCCGGGGAAAGATGGGCTGGTCCATGCTCAGGCGCCTGTGCGGCGCGAGCGATCTGGTGATGGTGCTCAATGAGCAGAGCAGGGCCTGTGTGGAAAAGCTCTGCTCCGCGCCCGTGGTCACGATCCCGAATTTCATCTCCGGGAGCGAGATCGTTTCCTCCCACGCGATCCGTGACGATATCGGCACGGTGGTGTATGTGGGCGGGCTGGTGCCCAACAAGGGCGTGGGCGAGTGCCTTGAGATCGCCGCGCGCCTGAAGGACATCACGTTCCGCTTCGTGGGCAAGGGGGACGAGACTTTCGAGAAAAAGGCCCGTGAGATGGGCCTTGACAACGTGGTGTTCACAGGCCCGAAGGACCGCGCGGGCGTCAAAAAGGAACTGGAGGACGCGGATGTCTTTCTGTTCATGACCCGTTTCAGAGGGGAAGGGTTTTCCAACGCCCTGTGCGAGGCCATGGCGGCCGGGCTCCCCTGTGTGGCGACAGACTGGGCCGCCAACGCCGACATGCTGGCGGGCACCGGCGGAACGATCGTCAAAGTGGACGACGTGGACGGGGCGGTGAAGGCCATCGAGAGCATGCGCCCCAGGGAGGTCCGGGAGGCGATGTCGCGCAGCAACATTTCAAGGGTGCGCGAGCACTACCTTCAGGATGTGGTGATCGCTCAATACATCGGGGCTTATGAACGGGCCCTCGGAAAAGCGGAGGAACATTGACCATGGCAGGCTCTGTGAACGACCTGATCAAAAAGAACGATACGCTGTTTTACTGGTCCACGAAGCTGAGGCAGCAGTATTACCGGTACTGCTTCACCGACGAGGGGATGATCCGGCATATTTTCATGAAGCGGTCCGGGACCTACCCGGATCTGAAGGATCCCAAGACCTTCATGGAGAAGATCCAGTGGCTCAAGCTCCACTGGTACGATCCCCTCGCCTGTCAGTGCGCCGACAAATACCTCGTGCGGGAATATGTGGAAAAGACCATCGGCGGGGAGTATCTGAACGAGATCCTGGCGGTGTGGGATCGGGTGGAGGATGTGGACCTGTCCGTACTGCCGGATCAGTTCGTGCTCAAGGGCACCCACGGTTCCCATTTCAACATCATCTGCAAGGATAAGTCGGCCCTGGACTGGGAACAGGAAAAAAAGAAACTGATCCGATGGAGCTCCATCAACTACTACTGGCAGAACCGGGAATGGGTCTATAAGGACCTGAAGCCGCGCTATATCGCCGAGAAGTTCCTGGATGACGGGAGCGGCAGCTGCCTGATCGATTACAAGATCCACTGCTTCAACGGAAAGCCCATGTACTGCCAGGTGATCTGCGACCGCGTCGTGGATCAGGACGAGAGCATGGACTGGTTCGATCCCGAATGGAACCTGATGCCCTTCACCGGCCTGAGGAAGCATCCGAAGCGCCGGCCGGATATGCCCAAACCGGAGAACTACGAAACGATGATCGAGATCGCCCGCAAACTGGCGGCGCCTTTTCCCTATGTGCGGGTGGATCTTTACAATATCCACGGAAGGATCGTGTTCGGGGAGCTCACGTTCTTCCCCGGCAGCGGTCTGGGGACCTTTACGCCCGCCGAATACAACGAGATCATCGGCGCGCAGCTGAAGCTGCCGGAGCCAAAGGAGCGTTGACGCCCCGATGAAACTGTCCCTGCCGAAAATTTCATTGTCCCGTGTCCTGATCCTGGTGAGCATCGTCGCGTATTTCGCCTTCGGTGATTATTCACGCTACATTTATGTGATCAAGGTAGCCGCCATCGTGGGGCTCATCATCTCGGAAAAACGGGTCCATATGGGTTTTCACCTGTTCTGGGTCATCGGTTTTCTCCTGTGTGAAGCCATCTCGATGCTGTGGTGCCATTACATCAGCAATTCCCTGTTCTATATCGTGTGGACCCTGCAGGCGATGGCTCTGGCATTCGTGATGGGCAATGCCGTGCACACGAAAAAAGACATCGAGTTCGTGCTCAAGTGCATCTTCATCGGCGGGGTGGTCCTGAGCCTGCGGGTGCTGATGCACACCACCATGAGGGAACTGGGAAGTTTCCGTGTGGGGGAGAACATGGGCTACAACGCCAATGAGCTGGCGATGAAGTGCGCGGTCGCCTGCCACGCGGGGTTCTACGCGGCCACCAGGCAGCGCAAGCGCGTCAATAAGATCGCTTACGCGCTCCTGGCGGCCCTGACGCTTTTGATCGTGATCTTCACCGGCTCCAGGAAGGGCGTGCTGATGTCGGTCATGGGCCTGATCCTGAGCATGACGTTCCGGTCGAAGGCGCCCATCAAGTTCCTGCGCAATGTGTTCATCGCCCTGGGACTGATGGTGGTGTTCTTCATCGTCGTCACCCAGGTGGAGGCCTTCTACAATGTGCTCGGCCGCCGTCTCATGCTGATCGTCAATCTGGTGACGGGCGAGAGCTATGTGGGCAATTCCATCACGAACCGGCTCAATTTCGCCAGGACCGGCCTGGATCTGTTCACGAAAGGGCCCCTGCTGGGCTACGGTACAGGGAGCTTCGCCTACGAGAGCGGGATCGGGCTGTACGCGCACAACAACTACGTGCAGCTGCTGGTGGATCTGGGCCTCGCTGGAACGCTGGTCTATTACTCGGTCTACGTGTACAATGTGGCCGGTCTTATCCGGATCATGAGACATGAGAAGGACCTGAGCAGTGTGCTGCTGGCTTTCGCGCTGATGCTGGTGGTGCTGGAGCTCACCCTGGTGAGCTTCCAGAACGATTATGTGCAGCTGATCATCGCCCTGACCTGCGCCTATATCCGGATCTGCCGGAAGGACCCGGTATCGCTGGAGGAACTGGAAGAATGAGAGTGCTTATCGGCGGCGACGTCGTCCCCACGGACCTGAACAGAGCCTGCTTCGAGGCCGGCGACGCGGAGGCGGTCCTGGGCACCGATCTTAAAAAGATCTGGGATCGGGCGGACCTGAGGATGTTCAACATGGAGTGCCCGGTGACGTCCGTTACGGACAGGATCGTCAAAAACGGCCCTTCCCTGAGAGCGGGAAAGGGCTGCACGAAAGGGATCGCGGCACTTCGGCCGGATCTGGTCTTCCTCGGGAACAATCATATCCTGGACGCCGGGGAAAAGGGCCTTGAGGATCTGATGGACAGCCTGGAGGACCTTGATATCCCCTATGTGGGCGCGGGAAGGGATCTTTCTTCCGTCAGGCGCAGCGCGCTCATTGAAAAAGACGGCACGGTCCTGGGGATCGTGAACTGCTGCGACACGGAGTTCTCCCTGGCGCGCCCGGGCAGGGCCGGGGCCGCCGGCTGCGGGCCGGAGACCCTTGAGGAGATCGCCCGGGTGAAGCGCGGCGCGGACAGGGTCATCGTGATCTATCACGGCGGGAAAGAGTATTACCGCTATCCGTCCCCGGCTCTCAGGCGGCTGTGCCGGAGCTTTGCCGACGCGGGCGCCGATCTGGTGCTGTGCCAGCACAGCCACTGCATCGGCGCTGAGGAAAAATACGGTCAGAGCGTGATCCTTTACGGGCAGGGCAACTTCATTTTCAACAAAAAGGATGACGCTTTCTGGCACACGTCCCTGCTGGCGGATGTGACCGTCGGTGATGACATGAAGGTCGAGTGGATACCGATCGTGCGGACGGACAAGGGGACCCGCCTGGCGGATGAGCCTGAGAGAGCGGAGATCCTGCGCGCGCTGGATGAAAGAAGCGCCGAGGCGGCCGATGACGGGACCGTCGACGCAAAGTTCGCCGGTTTCTCGTCGGGTCTGCTGCCGGCGTATCTTTACACCTTTGCCGGATGGGGCCGCCTGAGGAGGGCGCTGGACATGAAACTGTTCGGCGGGCGGCTGATCGGGCGGCATTACTCCCGCGGAGCGTATGCCGCGATGTGGAATTTCATCGCCTGCGACGCCCATCGGGAGGTGCTGCTCCGGGGGCTCGAGGACATGATGAACGGTTCAAAGGAGGATCGGCATGGCTAATACACCCAAGGACAAGGCTCTGATCGCGCTGGGCAAGGTGATGCACGGGCTTTTCCGGCTGCTGCCCCTGAAGGACAGGGTGGTCTTTTCCAGCTTCGGCGGCACGGAGTACAACGACAACCCCCGGGCGATATCCGAGGCGCTCCGCCGGGTTTCTCCCGGCACGGAGCAGGTCTGGATGCTGCCGGACAACTATCCGGAAGAGGTCCCGTCCGATGTGAAGCGCGCGCCCAGGATGTCCGTCAAAGCCATGTACTATTACGCCACCAGCCGGGTGCTGGTGGATAATTTCAGCATCCCCCAGTGGTTCATCAAGCGTGAAGGCCAGAAATACATCCAGACCTGGCACGGCGACAGGGGCTTTAAAAAGATCCTGTATGATTCCTCCTTCATCTCCAAGACCTTTTACCGTCCGGAACAGGATATATGCGACCTGATGACCGCCGGCTCCGTCCGGGGCGAGGACAAGCTGCGTTCCGCTTTCCGGTATAAGGGAGAGATCTTAAGATCGGGTTCGCCCCGCAACGACCTGCTGATCAGGCCGGACCCGGCCCTGGCGGAAAAGATCCGGCGGCGGTACGATGTGGCGGCGGGCAGGCGCGTGGTCCTGTACGCGCCGACGTTCCACCGCAACGAGAACAAGGGATTTGAGATCAAGGGGCTGGATCTTCCCGGGCTGCTGGACGGGCTCCAAAAGATCACCGGGGAGGAATGGGTGTGCTTCCTGCGGGCCCACAAGGCGTCCCACGGCTTCAAGGCCTTCGGCACGGACCCGCGGCTCGTGGATGTGACCGGGTATCCCGACATGAACGAGCTCATGCTGGCGGCGGACTGCCTGATCACGGACTATTCCTCTTCCGCGGGCGACTTCGCCCTGACGGGCAGGCCCATCATCCTGTTCAGGGAGGATAACGCGGAGTATACCAACCGTGACCGGACGTTCTATTTCGATATCGCCGAAACGCCGTTCAAGGTGGCCGAGGATCAGCAGGCGATCCTGGACCGCTTTGAGGAGCTGCGCGGGAGCGCGGCCAAAGAGAACGATGATAAGATCCTGGAGTTCTACGGCTGCTGTGAGACTGGACATGCTTCTCAGGACTGCGCCCGATGGATCGAAAAAAATCTGAACTGAACCGGGCTGTCCCGGACACGAGCCCAGGAGGTCTTTAAGGTATAAAATGAGCAGATCAAGAACGAGAAACTCCATGCTCAATCTGGCGACGAGCATCGGCGGACAGCTCATCAATATCCTTTTGAAGTTCATCACCAGGACGGTCTTCATTTACACTCTCGGGAAGGCCTATCTGGGGATCAACGGCCTGTTCTCGGATATCCTGACCATGCTGTCGATCACCGAGCTGGGGTTTGACACCGCCCTGAACTTCAAATTATACAAGCCCCTGGCGGAAAAGGACTATGACCGGGTCCGCGTCCTGATGAAGTTTTACCGTCAGGCCTACAACATGATCGGCATCGTGATCCTTTCCCTGGGCCTGTGCTTCATCCCGCTGCTCCCGGTCCTGATCAGGGACTATGATACCCTGGAGCCTCTGGGGATCAACGCCGCGCTGATCTTTATCCTGTACCTGCTGCAGAGCGTATCGTCCTACCTGTTTTTTGCCTACAAGAGCGCCGTCGTCAAGGCCGACCAGAAGAGCTATATCCTGAATATCGCGGACTATGTGGTGACGATCGTCACCTGTATCGTCCAGATACTCGTTCTGCTCCTGTGGAAGAACTTTATCCTCTATACCGCGACGCTGATCCTGTCCAATATCGTGAAGAGCCTGGTCAATGCGACCATCGCCCAGAAAAAATACAGGACCGTCTTTGCCAGAACGGACGACAAACTCGAGCGCGCGGAAGTCATCTCCCTTTTCAAGGACTGCGGCGCGCTGTTCGTCTACAGGGTCAATACCGTCGTGGTGAAAGCGACGGACAACATGGTGCTCAGCGCGTTCCTCGGCCTGGCCACTGTGGGACTGTACTCCAACTATCTGCTGATCTACACCACCATCAAAAGCCTCCTGAACCGCTTCTTCACGGCCATCAAGGCCAGCATGGGGAATATGTATGTCGTTTCGAACGCTGAGAAACGCTATCAGTTTTTTGAAACGATCAATTTTATCAGCATGATCCTGTACGGCACGGCGTGCGTCGGGGTGATCGTCGTCGGGGATGAGTTCATCAGGCGCTGGATCGGGGGCGATTACGTGATTCCGATGCCGTTCGCCGCCCTGTTCGGGACCGAGATCCTCTTCCTGGGGATCAAGATGAACCTGATGCAGATGAGGAATATCTCCGGCGCTTTCAGGCAGATGTGGTTCAGGCCCGTCCTGGGGATCATCGTCAATCTCGGATCCAGCGTGATCCTTGTCCAGATCATCGGGATCTACGGCGTGATCCTCGGAACGATCATCGCGGATATCACCACCAATTTCCTCGTGGATCCCTTCATCATCTACAAATACAGCCTGGAGGGCTACAGACCGGTATCGGCGTTCTATAAAAAGAACGGTGTGTATATGCTGGTCCTGGCGGCGATCTGCGCGGCGGACTATCTGATCTGCCCCCTGCTGCTCCCCGGCCGCGGATGGCTCTCCGTGATCCTCCACGCGCTGATCTGCGGGATCACCGTGCCGGCGGGCTTCATGCTGGTTTTCTGCAAAACGCACGAGGCGCGGTACTGCCTTTCGATGGTCAGGCGGCTCAAGAACAAGCTGGGAAAGAAAAAGAAAGGGTGATCACTGGTGAAAGAATACAGGATCGGATACACCCAGGGGGTGTATGATATGTTCCATGTGGGCCATCTGAACCTCATCAACCGCGCCAAGGAATACTGCGACCGCCTGGTGGTGGGGGTGAACGCGGACGCGCTGGTGCAGCAGTACAAGCATAAAACGCCCGTGATCGCCCAGGAAGACCGGAAAAGGATCGTGGAGAATATCAAGGCGGTGGACGAGTGCGTCGTGGCCGAGACCCTGGATAAGGTGGCCATGTGGGAAAAGGTGCGCTTCGACGTGATCTTTATCGGTGACGACTGGAAAGGCGATCCCCGCTGGAAGCAGACCGAGGAAGACCTCAAGCCGTACGGTGTCCGTGTCATCTATCTGCCTCACACCCCGGGGGTCTCCAGTACCGAACTGAGGACGGAACAGTCAAAAACAGTGGCGGAGACCTGACAAAAGGACGGATCTGATCGGAGGACGAAGAATGAACATCCTGATCACCGGAGCCAAAGGCTTCGTGGGACGCAACCTGACGGAAAACCTTAAAGCCATCCGGGACGGCAAGAACCGTACCCGGCCGGGTATCAAGATCGGCCTGATCGACGAGTATGACCTGGATTCCGCGCCGGAGGACCTGGAAACGTACTGCGCGCGGGCGGATTTCGTGTTCAATCTGGCCGGGGTGAACCGCCCGAAGGATCCGGAGGAGTTCCGCAGGGGCAACCTCGGCTTCGCATCGCTTTTGCTCGACACCCTCAAAAAGCACGGCAGCCGCGCGCCGGTGATGCTCTCCTCCTCCCTGCAGGCCACCCTGGCCGGGCGCTTCGGCACCTCGGAGTATGGGCTGAGCAAAAGGGCGGGGGAGGACGCGTTTTTCAAGTATTCTTCGGAGACGGGCGTGAAGGTCTATGTGTACCGCTTCCCGAACCTGGCGGGCAAGTGGGTGCGGCCCAATTACAATTCCGCCGTGGCCACCTTCTGCTATCAGGCGGCCAATGACCTGCCCATCACCGTCAACGATCCCAATGTGGAACTGGAACTGTTGTTCATCGACGATCTCCTGGAGGAGATGTACGACGCTCTGGAGGGGCATCCTCACCGCTGTGCGTACCCGGCCGCGGGCGAGACCGCGGACGGCATCGAATATGACGGGCTGACGCCCGCGCCGACGGAGGACGGCCCCTTCTGCTACGCTCCCGTGACCCATAAGGCCACTCTGGGGCACATCGCCGAGACCCTCAGAAGCTTCCGCGCCCAGCCGGATACCCTGATGATGCCGCGGCTCGCGCCCGGCTCCTTCGAAAAAAAGCTGTACTCCATGTTTTTGACCTATCTGCCCCGCGACAGGGTCATTTTCGACCTGAAGATGAACCGGGACGACCGGGGCAGCTTCACCGAGCTGATGAGGACTTCGGACCACGGGCAGTTCAGCGTCAATATCTCCAAACCGGGGATCACCAAGGGCCAGCACTGGCACAACAGCAAATGGGAATTCTTCATCGTGGTGGCGGGGCACGCCCTGATCCGGGAAAGAAGGCTCGGCACGGATGAGGTGCTGGAGTATGAAGTGTCGGGCGAGAGGATCCAGGCTGTCCACATGATCCCGGGCAGCACCCACAGCATCGTCAACCTGTCGGATACGGAGGACCTGGTCACGGTGATGTGGGCCAATGAACTGTTTGACAGCACGCGGCCGGACACGTTCTTCGAGCCGGTCTGACTCCTGAAAGATCAACGGAGGTCGTTAAATGAGCGCGCAATGGAAGGAAAACGGGAAGCTGAAGCTGATGATCATCGTGGGCACCCGGCCGGAGATCATCCGCCTGTCGGCGGTCATCAAAAAATGCAGACGGT
>CACZOZ010000449.1:0-3251 GCA_902782865.1 uncultured Eubacteriales bacterium | reverse complement strand
GCCTATCGGTTCTATACGGTTTTTTCGGATCAGATCCAGTTTATCCTGGCGACCTGCTTTTTCTGCTGGGGGCTCAGGCGCAGGCGTTTTTTCCCTCTGCGTGTACTGCTCAGCTCCATGGCAGTCACGGGGATCCTGGCCCTTGCCGTCTGGCTTCGAACGGCTTCGGACACCCTGGCCGTGAGGATGCTGTTCACTTTTCTGCAGTATTCGACCATCCTGCCGGTACTGGTGATGTGCTATGACGAGGACTGGACGCTGCTCCTGAAGAGCTGGTGCAGCATCATTGCCGTGAAGGAGATCGCCGGAGGCGTCTACCCGGTGCTGCAGTTCGTCCTGGGATATGACCCCCATCAGACACTGCAGCTTCTGCCCCTGGATCCGGTGCGGTTCCAGGATCTGCACTGGCTGATCTATTTCGCGGTCCACGCCCTGATCTACTATGCCGCCTGGCGGGCCGTACGCGGCGGTCAGGGCCGGGAGGCGATCGACCGTGCTTCCCGGAAGAACGCGGTGCTGCTTTCCTGTATCACACTGATATTGATGAGCGTCATGAGCTCGGTCACCAATCATTACCGCGACGAGAGCCTGGTGCTGTACATCTGCACCCGGGTATTCGTGATGACACTGGCGGCCTTCATCCTGGCCCAGTACGCCGGCCTGGAGTTCCGCAGCCGCACCCGGGCGGACATGGCCATGATGGAGCAGATCCTGTCCGAGGAGCGCAAGCAGTTCGCCCAAATGAAGGAGAATATCGACATCATCAATATGCGCTGCCACGACCTGAAGCACCAGTTGGAGGACTTCGCCGGGAGGCTCACGGACCGGGAGATCGCGGAGCTGCAGGAAGCCATGGAGATCTACGACAGCAATATCCGCACGGGCAACGAGGCCCTGGACACGGTGCTGTACATCCACCAGCTCACCTGCCGGAAGGAGGGCGTCATCCTCACCTGCCTGGCGGACGGGGAGGCCCTCTCCTTCATGCGGACCCGTCACGTGTACGCCCTGTTCAACAACGCCATCGGCAACGCCCTGGAGGCAGTGCGGAAGGTGTCCGATCCCGGGAAGCGGGTCATCGGCCTGACCGTGGAGAGGGCGGACGGAAACGTGGAGATCGAGGTCACCAATTACTATGAGGGCCCGCTCCGGACAGACGATGACGGAAACCTGCCCAGGACCACCAAGACAGACAGCAGCCATCACGGTTTCGGCACCATGAGCATGCGCTACATCGCCGAACAGTACCGCGGCAGCCTCAGCCTTGAAGCCCGCCGCGGGATCTACACCCTGCACGTCTCCATCCCGCTGCCCAAAGAAAAGGCCGGAGAAAAAAGCTGAATCCGCGAATGAATCCTGACAGTTTACGCTGCCCAGCTTGGCAATGCCGGCTTTTTGCGCTATCTTCATCACGGCATTGACAGCGTAACGCACGGGGAGGTGGAACAGCCATGGCCATACGGGTCGGCATCGTGGAAGACGAGCCGCAGGCCGCGCAGACACTGCAGCGGTATCTGGAACGCTTCTCCAAAGAGAACGGAACGCAATTCCATATTCGTGTCTATGACAACCCCATCAACCTGCTGGAGAACTATCCGGCGGATCTCGATCTGATATACATGGACATCCAGATGCCCATGATGAACGGCATGGAGGCAGCCCGGCGCCTGCGCACCCTGGACGAGAAGGTGCTGCTGGTATTCGTCACCAGCCTGACTCAGTACGCCATTGCCGGCTACAGCGTGTCCGCCCTGGACTATATCGTGAAGCCGGTCAATTACTATGACTTTGCCCTGAAACTCACCCGGGCCCTGAAGCGGGTAGACAGCGTGCGCATCAATGTGCTGTCCATCTCCACTCAGGCCGGCACCACACGGGTGGACCTGGACGACATCACCTATGTGGAGGTCCAGAACCATCAGCTGACCTACCACACGGTGGAAGGCACCTACTGCCAGTACGGCTCCATCGGTTCCCTGGCGAAGGAACTGGCGGACAAGGGCTTTGCCCAGTGCAACAGCTGCTACCTGGTGAACCTGCAGCATGTACGGGATGTCTCCGGCTACATGCTCCGTCTGTCCGACGGCAGCGAGCTGAAGATCAGCCAGCCGCGAAAGAAAGCCTTCACGGAGATCTTCCGCGCGTACCGGGCCGGACAGCAGAAAGATATGTGAACGGAGGCACGGAATGGACCTTTCGAGCAATACATCACGCCTGATCCTGGCTGCCGTCCTTACGGCAGTCCTCTTTTTGGCTCCTTTGTCAGATGCGAAGGCGGACACGCCCGGGGCAGTCAAGGCAGGAGATATCCTCTGTTTCGGCACTCCGGACGAGGGATGCGGCTTTGACGGGCGGTGGCTGGTGCTGGACAGTGAGCACACGAACACGGGAGATGACGGATGGTTCGCCGTTTCCCTGAGCCTGATCGGCGATGAGCAGGGACAGCCGCTGATCTTCCGGGACATCGGGGATGTGACGGTCTCCTTCTCCGACCGGGGTCAAACCTGGGCGGCAGCCCATCCCGGGGCCACGGATTATCAGAGCAGTGACATCAAACAGTGGTGCGAAGCCTTCCTGGCCGGCCATTTCACCGCGGCGGAGCAGGACGCCCTGCTGCCGGCGTACAAGTCCGATGACGGCATCGCCATCCCGGGGTTCGGTATCCCCCTGCCCGGCGCGGCGGCCGGCACCGTGGACTTCGATCCCGTGGAGGGGATCCTTGACGGGGACAGGCTCTTTCTCCTCTCGGCGGAGGAGGCGGCAAACGGGGAATTCGGCTTCACAGACAACCGCTCCCGGGTCGCGCTGTACAAAGGCAAGGCCGCGGGCTACTGGCTGCGGTCTCCCCACATCCCCACATTTCCCCTGGACGTGGGTTTCGTCTTCTCCTTCGGCGCGGTCATGGACTACCCCGTCAACGGAAAAACCATGTTTTCCATGGATACTTACTCCCGCCCGGCCTGCTGCCCGGACCCGGGAAAGGTCACAGACCTGGAGAAGCTCTCCGAAAACGGGGATATCACTGTCTGGCGCGTCACGTTTGAGGGCGATCAGCCGAATGACCGGACGTATGATCTCAGCCTTCCCGTGATCGGAAGCGTACCTGACATCCAGCGGATCATCTCGATCGCCCTGCCGGCAGCTGCGGCAGTGGTCCTTATCCTGATCGCGATCTTGACTGTTTTGATCGTCCGGCACATCAAAAAGAAAAGAATGAAGACCCGCTGAAAGCGGTATAAGAATGACGGATC
>CACZOZ010000448.1:0-8451 GCA_902782865.1 uncultured Eubacteriales bacterium | reverse complement strand
GCGCCGCCGGCGATCTGCGCTTCGATCAGCGCGCCGAGTGCCTCGAAGTCGACCGACAGGTCCTTTTTGAACGGTGTGATGAGCGCGACGCCGCTGCCGGTGAATAGCCTGTTTTTCATTTACCGCTCCTTGGGCCCGATGAAGCCCATCGCTGTCAGGAGCTCCGCGGAAAGCACGCCGCCTCCGGCAGCGCCCCTTAAAGTGTTGTGGGATAGGCACACGAATTTATACTGGAAGATGCTGTCCTCGCGGAGCCTGCCGATGGTGACGCCCATGCCCTTCTGATAATCCCGGTCGAGCCTGGTCTGCGGGCGGTCCGGCTCATCGAAATAGCGCAGGAAGGGCCGGGGAGCGCTGGGCAGGTCATATTTGTCACAGGCGAAGGAAGCGCTGTTCCATTTTTCGAGGATCTGCTCACGGGTGGGCCGATGGGAAAAACTGACGCTGACCGCAGCCATGTGGCCGTCCGATACGGGGACCCGCAGGCACTGAGCGCTGATGACGGGCCGCGCGGCGGTATCGATCCTGCTCTGATCGGCGCTGAGACTGCCCCAGATCCTCAGGGGCTCTTTTTCGCTCTTCTCTTCCTCACCGCCGATATAGGGGATCACGTTGTCCAGGATCTCCGGCCAGCGGTCGAAGGTCTTGCCCGCGCCGCTGATGGCCTGGTAGGTGCACACACTGACTTTCTCGGGGCCGAACTCCATCAGGGGCGTGAGAGCCGGTACATAGCTCTGGATGGAGCAGTTCGGTTTGACGGCGATAAATCCCCTCTTCGTCCCCAGGCGGCGGCGCTGATGATCGATCAGCGCGGTATGGCCGGGATTGATCTCGGGGATCAGCATGGGCACGTCGTCCACCCAGCGGCAGGCGGAATTGTTGCTGATGACGGGCGTTTCGGCCTTGGCGTAAGCTTCTTCCAGTGCCCTGGTAAGGTCCTTCGGCATGTTGACGGCGCAGAAGACGAGGTCCACCCGGTCGGCGACGGAGTTTACGTTCGACGCGTCCTCAACGATCAGGCCGGATACGCATTCCGGTATGGGCTCCGACATGGCCCAGCGCCCGGCGACGGCTTCGCTGTAGGGCTTGCCGGCGCTTGCGCTGCTGGCCGCGAGCACCTTGATCTCAAACCAGGGATGATCTTTCAACAGAGTGATGAACCGCTGGCCTACCATGCCGGTAGCGCCTATGATGCCTGCGCGTAATTTGCTCATAAAGCTGCAGCTCCCTGAAAATAGTATTAAAAAGCGCGCCCCATTTCAGGCCGCAGGGGTATTATAGCATGATTGGATGCCCTGTTCAAGCATCTATTCCCTGAAAACGTATATTACTAAGGAAATATCGCATTTCTTTCGTGTTTTGAACGTGGAAAGATCTGCCAATCTACAGATCGGCAATGTGTCGACGCCGTATGATGCGGCGGAAAGCTTACGCCTCCCGGGCGTTCAGCCGGTCGATGAGGTACGGGAGAGCCGTCTCGAATTTGACCCCGTACCGGTGGCTGTCGTCACCGAGCGTGTTTTTGATGCACAGGACGGTGTAATCAGCCGCCGCTTTCGCGGCCTCAAGGGGGCTGAAGCCCCGCATGGAGCAGCCCACGTACGCGGACGCGAAAACATCGCCCGTGCCGTGACAGCCCTGAGAGATGAGCTCATGTTCGTAATGATCGATGGTATGTTCGTCGGCCACCACGACGCCTGTTTTTCCTTCTTCATATCCCACACCGGTCAGCACGATGGTGCCGGCGCAGAGGCATCGGAGCGCGCCGATCAGTTCAGATACCTTGTCCCGGGTCGGCCGGGCGAAATAGGGCAGGCCGGTGAGCAGGCAGGCCTCGGTGATATTGGGGAGCAGCACATCCGCGCTGCGGGCCAGCTTTTTCATGGCGTTGACGAAGTCCGCGTCGAAACCGGCGTATAATTTTCCGTTATCGGCCATGGCCGGGTCCACATAGCGGGTCGCTTTGCCCCGGGGCAGAGACGAGAAGATATCCAGCACCATGTCGATCTGCCTCTCGCTGCCAAGATAGCCGGTATAGAAGGCGTCGAAAAGGATGCCTTCCTTTTTCCAGTGTGCGGCGATGGCGGGGATATCGTCGGTCAGGTCGCGGAATGTATAGCCGGTAAAGCCGCCGGTGTGGGTGGACAGGACCGCGGAAGGCAGGATGCAGGTCTCCATCCCGCAGGCGGACAGGATCGGGAGCGCCACGGTCAGAGAGCACTGTCCCACACATGAGATGTCCTGTATTGTCAGCAGGCGTTGATAGGCGTTCATAATCAAGGAATACCTCCTTCATCACGGATTAATAGCCGGTATTATAGCAGGATTGATACGGCGCGTAAACCGTCAGATTGCTTTTTTTGTGTTCAGGTATTGACAAATAATGTTACAGGATCACGATCCGATGAGCACGCCGTCCCTCAGGCAGAAGACCCGGTCGGAAACGGGATACAGTTTTGATGCCATAGTGGAAAAAAGCAGGATCCCGTTTCTGTGACTCCGGTCTTTTTTCAGGATATCACCGGCGACTAAGGTCTGTTCATCGCTCAGGCCCTCAAAAAGATCGAAAGCGATGAGTGCTTTGCCTTCACGATTCAGCTGGGCCGCGACGGACAGGGCCCTTATTTCGTTCTCACTGAACTCATCGAGCGGTGTCACGGGCGTATGGGGGATCCGAAACTGATCGAGCAGATAACCTGTCAGCTCCGCGGCCCGCTTCCGGTCGAGCATGCCCCCGGGCCACAGAAGGCTCGATCCGTATCGGATCAGGGCCGTATGCTCCAGCGCGTTCATTTCAGGGCGCGGAACGGGACCGTGAGCGAAGGGCGGGATATACTTCAGGCCCTGGAGATAAAGCGAGGACTCGTCGGGCCTCCGGCCGTGGAAAGCGCTGTATACCATCCTGCCGGCGTCCGGCCGTATCCGGGCGCAAAGGCAGTCGGCCAGCGCTGTCTCACCGCTGCCGGGATGATACAGGATCCCCGTGATCTCTCCTTCCCGGATCTCAAGGCGGATATCCTCGATCCGTGGCTTTTTATCCACCCAGATGCCTTTCGCGGCGAGAAGAACGCCGCCGGGCAGGGTCTCCTTCCGTATACGGGGATAGACTGCGTAACGGTTTGCGGCGTTCGTCAGCTTTTCGCTCGTGCTGTCGTCGACCGGCCCTAAATATGCGGCCGATCCGTGGAGCATCAGGGTGATTTCCTGGGCGCAGAGGGCATCTGATACGGTGTCGGCGGTATAAAGGATCTGCCGTCTGTTTTCCGCGCAGCGCGAAAGGAGCGGCTTTACGATCTTTTTTTCCTTGTCAGTCAGCCCGCTCAGCGGCCAGGAGAGCAGGATCAGGCGATCCTGTCTGATGAGTGACCGGAGCAGCCTGAATCGGATCATATCTGTTGGGGAGAGCGACCCGGCTCTCTTTCTCAGGTCCAGTCCGCTTGAAATAAAGGCGTATCTTCCGGCACGGTCACGGATATCCCTTACGCTCATGTTCGGCAGGAAGAGCCTCAGATTGTCCAGCAGGGTATATTCGCCGAACACGCTTTCCATTCCGCCGATCCCCGAAGATACGCAGTCGGCGTAAGAGGCGGTGGGGACTTCGCGGCCGTCGAACTCAACAGTGCCCGTATGAGGGATATGCCCGGAAAGCGTCTCAAGCAGACGAAGAGCGTCACGCCCGGACGGATCATAGACCGCGTGCAGCCGGCCGTCCGGCAGACGAAAGTCCGCTTTTATATCTTCTGATAAGGTTTTTATCGATCTGATGATGATCTCCTCAGCCATACCGTGTCCTTATGATCGTTTGGTTATATCGGCGATGCCCCAGGCGGGGCTGTAATAGACTTCGTTCAGTTCCAGGCCTTCCGGCGGTGCTGTCGGGCCCAGCAGGAGCCGGTCGCGATCCCGGATCGCTCTTTGGATACAGTCCTCATCCAGTTTTCCGATGCCCACGTAGGCGAGGGTACCGGCGATGATGCGCACCATATTATACAGGAATCCGGTACCGGTGACCGTCAGGACCACAAGCTGGTCCTCGCGGCCGACATCGGCACGGGTGATGGTTTTAACGGTGGTCTTGCTTTGAAAACCGGCGGCGGCGAAGGCAATGAAATCATGGGTGCCGATCAGGTCCGCGGCCGCGGAAGCCATTTTCTTTACGTCCAGGGCGTAAGGAAAGTGCCAGGAGAAGGGGAGGGAGAGCGCGTTGGGATGGGGAGAGGGGTCGATCCGGTAGATGTAAGTTTTTCCTTCCGCCTTGAAGCGGGCGTGCAGATCATCCGGGACCTGTCTGGATACATTGACCCTGATATCCCCGGGAAGAAAGCGGTTGATGACAAAGGGCAGGCGGTCCGCGGGTACGGGCCCGTCATAGTCAAGGTGGACTCTCAGGCAGCGCGCGTGGACACCGGCGTCGGTCCGGCTCGCTCCCGTCATGCGGCAGAAGGTGCCTGTCGCTTCCAGGAAAGCTTTTTCAAGCACGTCCTGTACGGAAACGGCGTTTTCCTGGCTCTGCCAGCCTGAATAGCGGGTGCCTATAAAAGAAACGTCAAGGAGCACTCTCATCCTCAGGCCTCCAGGATGGCGGCAAAGGATGCCCAATCGCCCTTCGTTCTTTTCTCGATGATCCTGAAACGGTTCTCTGTCAAAGCTTTCTCCACGTCGTCGGCCTGTTCGAGGAGGATGCCGCTGCAGATGAACAGGCCGTTTTTCCTGACGGTCTGATGGAGGGACGGGCAGAGCTTGATGATGATCGGGGCCAGGATATTGGCGGCGACCGTGTCATACAGGCGGTCGATATCCTTGTTCAGGTCACCGGCGACGGCGGTGACCGTGCCTTCAAGACCGTTCTGACGGATATTGTCCCGGGCCGTCACCACGGCGTCCGGGTCGATATCGATGCAGAGCACCTGATCCGCTCCGAGCTTCGCCGCGCAGATGCCGAGGATGCCGCTGCCGCAGCCGATGTCCAGAAAGCTGCCGCCCTTCATGTATTCCTCGATCAGTTCCACGCATAAAGCCGTGGTCTCATGCGTGCCCGTCCCGAAGGCCATGCCCGGATCGATCTCCAGGATGATGTCTCCGGGAACGGGGGACCAGCTTTCCCAGGTAGGTTTCACCACGATCTTTCTGCCTGCCCGGAAGGCTTTGTAGTATTTTTTCCAGTTTTCGCTCCAGTCCTGACCGGGCGTGAAGCTCGTGTGGACCGCGAGGGTCCCGGGATCCTTCCAGCTGCGGCGGAGCTTCTCAAGGCTCCCGGGCAGCTTCTCAAGGACCCCGGGCGCGTTCTCGGAGCCGAACCAGGCCTTGACCTGGACATCCTCGGGCATATTGTCGATGACGCTCTGATCCATCAGCTCCCAGTCATGAAGAGGATGGTCCACGTCCGGCAGATCCGCCCTGTCCAGGATCTGGGTGCCTACGGCACCCAGGCCGATCAGGATATCGCTCACCGCGTCGGACGCGGCGGAAGTGGTGCTGACAGTGATCTCGATGTAATCCATAATGACCTCCATTCACTCCCGGTCGACCGGCACCACTGCCTGCAGATAAAACGAGTAAAGGCAGCATTCTTTGACCGGAAGATCCGTGATCGTTTCCAGGGCTCTGCGGTAAAGATCCAGCTGATCCCGGTATCTTTCCCGCAGCTCATCCGCGTCGGCGCGGTCCGTCTTGTAATCGCACAGGACCCATTCGCCGTTCTCGATAAAGCACAGATCGATGACGCCCTGGATATATTCAGCGAGGCGGTCATCGATATGGTAGGTGAAGGCCCATTCCCGACGGACGCGGTCAGACAACAGCACCCGCTGACCGAAGGGAGAGAGGAAAAACTGCCCGATCGAACCGGGCGCGGTGGATGTGCTGAGGAAATTTTCTTCCACCGGGCTGAGCATCTTTAAGTCGACGAGCTTTTTCAGCGCCTGGTCCACACCGGCGTGCCTCACGGTGTCAAGGTCGATGATGCCCAGGATCCTGTGCATGGCGGTGCCGCGTTCCGCGGCGTTCAGCCCGTCACGCAGCTGCATGAAATAGGGACGGGGCGCCGGTGTTTTCGGGATCTCGCGGCGTTTGTCAGCCGGTCCCTCGCTCTGGTCTTCTTCCTGGCGGAGCCGCTTGAGGATCGCGGTCACGGAGGATTTGAGCGTCGGGCCTTCCAGACTGATGCCGGGCATGAGCGTTCTTTCATCCCGGCTCTCATCCCAGGGCCTCAGGTCCGCTTCGGGCACCGATATGTTATACAGCTGTCCGGCGGGGGGCAGGGACGGCGCTTCCTCGATCCCGATCAGGAATTCTTCGCCTCCGGGCCCTGTATAGGTGCCCGGCGCCCGGAATGCTTCTCGGCCCAGGGCGTCCACGATCCACTGCAGCATGGAAGAGGCTTTCCCGCAGTGCCACGCGTCAGCGGCGGACCTTATAAGAAGAGAAGGGAGATCCTTTGGGCTGCCGACGATGATCAGCCTGTGCTGCGCCCGGGTCATGCCCACGTACATGAGGCGGCATTCCTCCGCCCGCTGTTCCTTGATGAGCCTCAGGCGGATCGCTTCCATGGCGTAATTGCCGAGTTTGAGGTGGTCATCGGGATCGGTGACCCTCACAGCCATGCCCAGGTCTCTGTGGATCAGGCTCATTCCCGCACGGTCGAAACGGAAAGACCGGGCCGTCTCCATCATGAACACGACGGGGAACTGGAGCCCTTTCGACTTGTGCAGGGTCATGATCCTCACCACGTCGTCGGTCTCGCTCAGTTCCCGGGCGCTCGTCCTGTCCCCGCTGACAACGGCATTGTCGATCTCCGCCAGGTAATCGATCAGGGGCTTCCACGCGTTCTCGCCCTGTGCCTGGCTGACGAACACGCGCAGAGAAGCCTGGCGTTCAGGCCCAAGCGGGCCCGCTCCGGCGCGCATATACAGTCCGCTCTCATTCAGGAGCCGCCACAGAAATGCGTCAAGCGGCATGTTTCGGCTCAGGAAACGCCAACGGCTGAGGCGTTCGAGAACTTTTCCGCATCTGAGGCCGAGCGCGCTGAAATTCTCCGCCATCATGAGGAAGGCGTGGAAATAGCTGCCTTTCATGCGGTTCAGGCGGATGGAGGACAGCTCATCGGACGTAAAGCCGAAGCAGGGACAGCGCAGGGTGGCGATAAAGGAAAGATCGTCTTCCGGTACGCAGATCGTTCTGCATACCTGCAGCAGGTCCCGGATCTCGCCCCGCTGGTAGAACCTGGAATCCACGTCGCAGAACACGGGTATGCTCTGATCCTGGAGGATCTGGGCGATCCTGGGAGCCCGGTTGGAAGCGTTCCTGAGAAGGATCACGATATCGCGGTAGCGGAGGTGCCCGCCCGCCTCGTTCATGAGCTGACGGATGCGCCGGGCGATCCAAACGGCTTCCCGCTCGTAGGCTTTGGGGATCTCGCCGGTGTCGGACCCATCCGAGGGTTCCTGCTGCGCCGTCAGAAGTTGGATCTCGACCGGGCTTCCCTGATCGGCGCCGTCCCCGGGGATCAGGGAAGCGTCCTCGTCGTATTCGATCTCGGTCTCATATTCACGCATCGCGTGGCGGAAGATCAGGTTGATACAGTTGAGAGGGTTGACGTCGGAACGGAAATTGCGGTTGAGCAGTATTTTTCGCTCAACAGACTCTTCGTTCGTGGGGAAATCACGGAGTTTGTGCAAAAACAGACTGGGGTCTGCCAAACGGAACCGGTATATGGACTGCTTGACGTCGCCCACCATGAACAAGGTGTTTTTCCCGGGCTGATGCAGCGCGGATATGATGCTTTCCTGAAGAGGATTGATATCCTGGTACTCATCGACGAATATGGCTTTGAACTTCGACGCCGTTTCGGCCCGGACACCGGGATCCTCCAGGGCGAGGGCGGTGAGGATCTCAAGATCATCGAAGTCGAGGACGTTGATCTGCTGTTTGAGTTTTTTATATTTTTCGGAGGCGCTCAGGGCGATATCCCGGATCGAGAGCGCGAGCCTGATCGACCGGTCATAGACTTTTTCCGCTTCGGCGACGTTCACGGGGAGAAGATCCGCCGCGTCCTGGACCGTTTTTTTCCATTCATCCCTGAGCTTTCTGTACGCTTGGGCCAGCTCGGGATCCTCTTCCTCCGGCGCCTGCTTGCTCGTCAGCTTGGTGAATGCGTATTTGATCCTTTCATCGGGGGGCTCGCGCAGGATGGCCGAGCGCATCGACCGATCGAGTTCGAAGTTCTTCCTGTATCGCTGCGGGCCGTTCGGATCGTCCAGGATACGGCTCATTTCATCGAGGATGGAATCCGATCCGTCGATCCGGCGGAGGAATTCGATCTTAAGCTCGGTCAGGACGGCTCCGAAGCCGTACCGGGCCATTTTTTCGATGGGATCCCTGCCGTTTTCCAGGCTCCTCAAAAAACGCTGCAGCTGGGGGATCATTTCCTCCAGTTCGCTGTATTCGAATTGG
>CACZOZ010000447.1:0-2248 GCA_902782865.1 uncultured Eubacteriales bacterium | reverse complement strand
TTCGAGGCCCTGGGGGACTACACCGACGCGGCCGCGCAGGCTGTGAAGGCGCGGGCGCTCAAGGCCGAGAGCGAGCGGGAGGCCGCCGAACGCGAGGCGAGGAAAGCCCTCTTCAAGACCGTGGGCAGCGTCGTGACCTTCGGCCGCTATGAGCAGGACAACGTGGAGAGCAACGGCCCGGAGGACATCGAGTGGATCGTCATGGACGTGAAGGGCGACAGCGTCTTCCTGGTCAGCGTGTACGGCCTGGACGCCCGGGCCTACAACAGGACCCACAAGGCCGTCACCTGGGAGACCTGCACCCTGCGCGAGTGGCTCAACGACGGCTTCCTCAAGGCGGCTTTCACCGCCGAGGAGCAGGAGGCCATTAAGATCACCAAGGTGGACAACTCCGCCGAACAGGGCTACACGGGCTGGAAGACCGACGGGGGCAATGACACCGAGGACAAGGTGTATCTGCTCAGTTACGCCGAGACGAGGCAGTATTTCCATAAGGATACCAACAAGATCCTTAAATCCACGGCGTACGCCGCGTTCAAGAGCTCCCAGATGGGCGCGGGCCGGGCGTGCCGGTGGTGGCTGCGCTCTCCCGGCGACCGGCAGGACAGCGCCGCCCGGGTGGACGCCGACGGGACGCGGAACAGCAGCAACGTGCGCAACACCGACCGGGCCGTCCGTCCCGTGCTGTGGCTGGACCTGGACGTGTACTTCGGGGGCAAATGATAAGGTGTCGGTCCGGCGCGATAGCGGACGGCTGTCATTGATTTTTCCCGGGCGTTCCGATATAATGAGCGCTAAAGGCTCATTTGTCAAACGGCACTTCGCCGCGCTGAAAAAGGCGTGCGCTCAAAAGAAAACACGGAGGTGTGATGATGACGATCGAATCAGTATTCTCCCCGTCCTTCAAGCCCTACGGCAAGGTGCTGGAGGGGTATGACACCGCCGGGCTCCTTGAGGCCATGGCGCAGATCCCCCTGCCCGAAGCGGGCACGGCCTACAAGCCGGGGATCGACTCCCTCGAGGCAACAGACATCTACGCCCCGATGAGGGACAGGCAGTACGGCGGCATGCCCATCCAGATCGGCATGTGCTGGGGCCGCAACACGCTTCTCAACTGCCTGGAGTATCACCGGGACAGCGAGGTCAATATCGGCCTGGATGATTTCGTGCTGCTCCTGGCGCGCCAGGAGGAGATCACGGACGGCGTGCTGGACACGGCCAACGTGAAAGCCTTCCGCGCGCCCGGGGGCGTGGCGGTGGAAGTGTACGCCACCACGCTGCACTACGCGCCCTGCCACACGGATGAGAAAACGGGCTTCCGTGTCGCCGTGGTGCTGCCCAAGGACACCAATACCCCGAAGCCGGACTATGAGCCCGCCTGCGCGGAGGACACCTGGATGACCGCCCGCAACAAGTGGCTCCTGGCCCATCCCGATTCCAACGAAGCCAAGACCGGCGCCCACATCGGGCTCACCGGCGTGAATATCGATATTAAGGAGGACATCTGACATGATCACCAACATCCCCCAGGTCAAGCTCGGCATCGTGGCCGTATCCCGTGACTGCTTCCCGATCCGCCTGTCCGAATCCCGCCGCGCGGCCATCGTCAAGGCCTACGGCCAGGGCCTCTACGAGTGCCCGGTCACCGTGGAGAACGAACTGGACATGCAGAAAGCCATCGCCGACGTGAAGGCCGCGGGCTGCAACGCTCTGGTGGTCTTCCTGGGCAACTTCGGCCCCGAGACGCCCGAGACCCTTCTGGCCAAGTACTTTGACGGCCCCTGCATGTTCGTGGCGGCGGCCGAGGGTGACGGCGACATGATCAACGGCCGCGGCGACGCCTACTGCGGCATGCTCAACTGCTCCTACAACCTGGGCATGCGCCACCTGAAGGGCTACATCCCCAGCTATCCCGTGGGCACGGCCGACGACATCGTGGCCATGATCCGCGACTTCGTGCCCGTGGCCCGCGCGGTCATCGGCGTGCGAGGCCTCAAGATCATCACCTTCGGGCCCCGTCCTCAGGACTTCTTCGCCTGCAACGCCCCCATCAAGGGCCTTTATGAGCTGGGCGTGGAGATCGAAGAGAACTCCGAGCTGGACCTGTTCGTTTCCTTTAAGGCACATGCGAATGATCCCCGTATCCCCGCTGTCTGCGAGGATATGAAGAAGGAAATGGGCGAGGGCAGCTACTACGACGACATGAACGAGAGAATGGCTCAGTTTGAGCTGACGCTTCTCGACTGGG
>CACZOZ010000446.1:0-14158 GCA_902782865.1 uncultured Eubacteriales bacterium | reverse complement strand
CGTCTGGTGGGCTCCATCAACTCTTCCGTGGCCAACCTGGTGTACTGCCTCGAGGCCATCCGCAAAAAGCAGGCGGGCGAAGAGTGATCCAAAGGATGACTGTTTAATTCAAACCGATCAATAACGGAGGTAAAGCGCAATGACGCACGAGGAATACATTTCTTATATCGAGAACATGACCATCGCGGAAGTGACTGAACTGGTCAAAGCGATGGAAGAGAAGTTCGGCGTTTCCGCCGCCGCTCCCGTGGCCGTGGCCGTCGCCGCCGGCCCCGCGGAACCCCAGAACGTTCAGACCGAGTTCGACGTGATCCTGGCTGACGCCGGCAGCGAAAAGATCAAGGTCATCAAGAAGGTGCGCGAGCTGGTATCCGGCCTGGGCCTGAAGGAAGCCAAGGAATTCGTGGAATCCGCTCCCAAGACCCTGAAGGAAGCCGTCTCCAAGGAAGACGCCGAGAAGATCAAGGCTGAGTTCGCCGAGATCGGCGCCAAGGTGGAGATCAAGTAAGTTTATCAGCCCGGATAGCAAAGCCGGGGCTGTCGAAAGACAGTCCCGGTCTTTTATTGCCCGCGGATCCGTTATCTTATCCTCTTTGAGGCATGTTCCGCATCTCGAACGGGATACGGTCTAAAAGCGGCACACGTTCTGAGGCTTTCCGTTCACGTAAGAGATCATATTGTCGAACGCGATGCGGGCCCTGCGGATCATGGACTCCTCGGACAGGAAGCCGATATGGGGCGTGAGCAGGGCGTTTTTCGCGCGGAGCAGCGGCTCGTCCCCCGGGATGGGCGGCTCGACGTTGAACACATCCACCGCCGCGCCGGCGATGCGCCCCTCATTGAGCGCGTCTGCCAGGGCGGCGCTGTCCACGATGGGGCCCCGGGCGAAATTGATGAACACGGCGTCCGGCTTCATGAGGCTGATCATCTCCCTGCCGATGAGCCCCCGGGTGGACGCGTTATTGGGCACGTGGAGGGAAATGATGTCGCTGTTCGCCATGAGTTCGGGAAGGCTCACATATTCGATGCCCAGGGCCTCCGCTTCCGGCTTTACGGACCTGGAGCTGGCGATCACTCTGGCGCCGAAAGCCAGGAACAGTTTCGCCGTGAGCATGCCGATGCGGCCGGTACCGATGATGCCCACCGTGCGGCCGGCGATCTCCCGCCCCTTGAGGCCCGCGGAGGTGCCCCCTGCCCGCACGGCAGCGTCGCAGGAGGGCAGTTTTCTCATCAGCGAGACCGTCACGCCGATCACCGCCTCCGCCACGGTCTGATCGGAATACCCGGCCGCGTTGCAGACCGTGATCCCCCTTTCCGCACAGGCCTTCAGGCCCACGTGATCGATGCCCGTAAAGGCCACGTCGATCATTTTGAGATCCGGGCAGCCCGAGACCACCTCGTCGGGAAAGGGGTCATTGGCGATCATCACCGCCTCACAGCCCGCCGCCCGCTCCTTCAGTTCGGCGGGATCGGCGGTCTTCTTATCGTAATAAACGAACGTGTGACCGGCGGCTTTGAGCGGTGCCGACAGCTGTTCTATCAATTCATTCGTGACGCCCAGGGGCTCCAGCAGCGCGATCTTCATGGATATCTCCTCCTTTGAACCGGCGGTGTGATAAAGCTCTTTGAGCATTATAGCATCCCTTCCGGCATGAATACAACGGTTTATCTTCAGCCGGAAATCCGGCCTGTTTTTCCGCCTCCGGGCAGGGATGTTTTTGCCCGCGCAAGCTTGACACCCGCGCCAAAAAAGGCTAAACTTGAACAAAACAACAAAGGAGGTGAAGGGAATGGATGACGGCGATAGATGCCTGAGCAGCGACCCGGTGCCCATACGGGATCTCATTCCCTTCACGGCATCCGTATAGCTGACTGATCAAGCATCGGAGCACGTCGTTTTCCTGCGCTTAATCGGTAGACCCGTTAGGTGTTTCTTTCATTTTATCAGGAAAGCAGGTGTATTCCAATGGATTGGAGCATCATTCAGGGCCGTTTGGAGCAATTGGTCGCATCCAACCGGCACGGCGAACTGCGGGGTGCGCTCAGCGTGCTGAACCCCGTGGATATCGCGCAGTTTATGGAGACCCTGGACCCAGAAAAGCTGCTGATGGTATTCCGGGTGCTGCCCAAGGACATCAGCGCCGACGTATTCAGCTACATGTCGGCCGACGCGCAGAAAGTGCTGCTCAACTCTATCGGCGACAAACAGATCTGCTCCATCATCAACGATATGTTCCTGGACGACGCGGTGGACTTCCTGGACGAGCTGCCCTCCAGCGTGGTCACCAGGGTACTGGCGAATACGGACGCGGAGACCAGGAACCTCATCAATCATTTCCTGGATTACCCTGAGAATTCGGCCGGCTCCATCATGACCATCGAGTACATGGAGGCCCACATCGGCATGACCGCCGGGCAGACCATGGACGAGATCAAACGCGTCGGCTTCGATAAGGAAACGATCTACACCCTCTACGTGATCGACGACAGCCGGCACCTGATCGGCTCCCTGGCCCTAAGGAAGCTGATCCTGGCCCGCAATGAGGACCTGATCGACAACCTGATGGAGACCTCGGTGATATCGGTCGCCACCACGGACGACCAGGAGAAGGTCGCCAGCCTGGTGCGGCGGTACGACCTGATGGCCATCCCCGTGGTGGACAAGGAGAACCGCCTGGTGGGCATCATCACCGCGGATGACATCATCGACGTCATCCAGGAAGAGAACACCGAAGACTTCGAAAAGATGGCCGCTCTGACGCCGTCGGAGGACTCCTACATCCACACCTCCCCCTTCAAGCTGGCCTGGAACCGTATCCCCTGGCTGCTGCTTTTGTCCATCGCGGCGATCTTCACCGGCATGATCATCACCAATTTCGAGGACCTGCTGCAGAACGCCAGCGTGGTGCTCACGGCCTGTATCCCCATGCTGATGGACACCGGCGGCAACTGCGGCGCCCAGGTATCCACCCTGATCATCCGTGGTCTGGCGCTGAACGAGATCCAGTTCAGGGATATCTTCCGCATCCTGTGGAAAGAGTTCCGCGTGGGCCTGATGGTGGGCGCCGTGCTGAGCGCATTCACCCTGCTGCGGGTCTATTTCATCAACCAGGCGGGCTGGACCGTGAGCATCGTAGTGGCCCTCTCGCTGTACTGCACCGTGCTGATGAGCAAAGTGATCGGCTGCTGCCTGCCGCTTCTGGCCAAGAAGCTCAAGCTGGACCCGGCCCTGATGGCCAGCCCCCTCATCACCACCATCGTGGACGCGGCGTCCCTAACGGTGTACTTCTCCATCGCTACCGCCATCCTGAAGATCTGACAGTTCCCGCGAACGAAAACACGGACGGTCATCAAAGACCGTCCGGTTTTTTATGGTTTAAAGTTTTCTTCTTCCGGGGCTTCAGGCCTCATCCTCCAGCCGCTCGTACTTAAGAGCGCCGTCCTCGGCCCTCACCCGCACCCGGTCACCCAGGTGGATCTCGCCGGAGAGCAGCCTTTCGCTCAGGGCGTCCTCCACGGTGCGCTGGATGAGCCTGCGCAGGGGGCGCGCGCCGTACTGCTCGTCGCTGCCCTTTTCGGACAGATACCGGATCGCCGTATCGTCGTATTCCAGGTCCACGCCCTGCTCCCTCACCCGGGCGGTGATCTGATCCATCATCAAGGACGCGATCTTCCCGATATCCTCATCACTGAGCTTGTGGAACACGATGATCTCGTCCACCCGGTTGATGAACTCCGGCTTGAACACGTTTTTGACTTCCGTCAGGATCCGCTCCCGCATGGTCTCATAGTCCAGGGACCGGTTGGAGCCGGAGCCGAAGCCCATGGTCTTGTTGATGGTCAGGGCGCCGGCGTTGCTGGTCATGACGATGATGCAGTTGCGGAAGGAAACGGTGCGGCCCATATTGTCCGTGAGCCTGCCGTCCTCCAGGATCTGCAGAAGGATGTTGAACACATCGGGATGGGCTTTTTCGATCTCATCGAACAATATCACCGAATAGGGCTTGCGGCGCACGGCCTCCGTGAGCTGGCCGCCCTCGTCATAGCCCACGTAGCCCGGCGGGGAGCCCACCATGCGGGACACAGTGTGCTTCTCCATATACTCGGACATGTCCATGCGGATGAGAGCGTTCTCGTCCCCGAACATCGCCTCGCCCAGGGCACGGCACAGTTCTGTTTTGCCCACACCGGTAGGGCCCAGGAAGATAAAGCTGCCGATGGGCCTTTTGGGGTCCTTCAAGCCGGCGCGCGCGCGCCGGATAGCCCTGGCCACGGCACTGATTGCTTCCTCCTGACCGATCACGCGCTTGTGGAGGGTCTCCTCCAGGCGCATGAGCCTCGCGCTCTCGTTCTCGGTCATCTTCTGCACGGGGATGCCCGTCCAGCCGGACACCACGACCGCGATGTCCTCCTCCCCCACGGTATCCTTGATGGAAGCCTTTTTCTCTTCCCAGGCGCCGCGCAGAGCGGCGATCTCCTTCCGCAGCACGGATTCGCGGTCCCGCATGGAGGCGGCTTTCTCGTAATCCTGGGCGTCGATGGCTTCCTGCTTTTCGCGCTGGATCTGCTCCAGCTCCTTTTCCTGGGCCTTCACGTCGGGCGGCGGCGTGTAGGAATGGATCCGCACCCGGGAGGCCGCCTCATCCATCAGATCGATGGACTTGTCCGGCTGGAACCGGTCGGCGATATAGCGGCCGGACAGCTTCACCGCCGCCTTGAGCGCCTCGTCGGTGATACGCACCTTGTGATGGGCCTCGTATTTATCCCTCAGGCCCCGCATGATCTGCAGCGTCTCCTCTTCGGTGGGCTCGTCGATGGTGACCGGCTGGAAACGCCGCGCCAGGGCCGTATCCTTCTCGATGTGCTTGCGGTACTCGTCCAGGGTGGTGGCGCCCACACACTGGAGCTCGCCCCGGGCCAGCGCCGGTTTCAGGATGTTGGCGGCGTCCATGCTGCCTTCGGCCTTGCCGGCACCGATGATGTTCTGCAGCTCGTCGATGAACAGGATGACGTTTTTCCGGTCCCGGGCCTCATCCAGGGTGTTTTTGAGCCGTTCCTCGAACTCGCCCCGGTACTTGCTCCCGGCCACCATGGCACCCATGTCCAGGGAGATGAGGTGCTTGTCCGCCAGGGTGTCGGGCACGTTCCCGGACGCGATGAGCTGGGCCAGACCCTCCGCCACGGCGGACTTTCCCACGCCGGGCTCGCCGATCAGGACGGGATTGTTCTTCGTGCGGCGGCTGAGGATCTGGATGACCCGCTCGATCTCCCCCGCGCGGCCGATGACCGGGTCCAGTTCCTCCTGCTCCGCGGCCTTCGTCAGGTCCCTGCCGTAGCGGGCAAGAGCGCTCTCTTCGCCGCCCTGGGGCTGAGGATCATTCGCTTCCGGCGCTTTGCCCTTGGGGAACTGGATGGAGCGGAGGACCCGGTCCGTATCACAGCCCAGATTCAAAAGGATCCTCACGGCGACGGATTCGTCTTCCCTCAAAAGCGCGTGCCACAGATGGGCGGAGGAAACGTAGCCGTAACCCATGGCCTTGGCCTGACGCACGCTCTCGTCCAGGATCTTCTTCACCCTCGGGGTCAGCTCCAGCACTTTGGGCAGTTCGCTGCCCTCGCCGGACAGCTGGCGGATCATGTCCTTGACCTGTTCGGGCGTCACATCGGAAAGGGGCGGCACATCGTCCCGGGCCTGGCTGAGCAGCCCCAGGAGCAGATGCTCCGTGCCCACATACTGATGCTTGAGTTCCACCGCCGCCTGCTGGGCCGCGTTGATCACCCGCTGGGCTTTCCCGTTAAAAAACTTGCCGAATATGGGCATATGTCCTCCTTAAGGATCTAATCCTCCCTGTTCCAGGAGGAAAGTCTCTCTCTGATCAGGGTGGCCCGCCTGACTTCCAGCTCCCGGCCCGTCAGATCGTGCCCGGCCTTTTCCATCAGATGGGCGTCCTGGGAGACGCTCAAAAGGTTATCAAGCTTCCTCACGCTCACGGGCAGGAGTCCCATGCCCGACGCGAGCCTCAGATCGCTCCAGTGAGCGTAGAACTCCTTCATAGGCATCTTGCGGGCGTACAGCATCAGGCCCAGGGACCTGAAGCACTGGTCCTGCCACTGGATGGGATCCTCCTCCAGGGCTTTGCGCCGCATGCTCATCTCCATCTCGGCGATCTGGGCCGCCGTAGCGCTGACAGATTCCAGAAGCTCTTCTTCCGTTTTGCCCAGAGTCACCTGGTTGCTGAGCTGGTACACATGGCCCAGGGCCTCGCTGCCCTCGCCGTACATGCCCCGCATGGTGAGGCCCAGCTTGGCCGCCAGCTGCATCACCTGGCCCATGGACTTGCGCAGCGTCAGCATCGGCAGGTGCATCATCACCGACGCCCGCATGCCGGTCCCCGTATTGGTGGGACAGGCGGTCAGGTACCCCCAGTCCCGGTCGAAAGCGAAGGCCAGGTGCCGCCCCAGGGAGTCCTCCGTGTCAAAAGCGATGGCCGCGGCTTCCTTCAGGTTCAGGCCGTCAGAGAATGACTGGATCCTCAGATGATCCTCCTCATTGATCATGATGACCACTTTATCGTCGCCCCGGATGAGGGCAGCGCCCCGGTCATCCGTCCTGAACAGATCCGGGGAGATCTTGTGATCCTCCACCAGGGCCTGCCGCTTGATAGCGTTCACCCCGCGCATGGGCAGATAGCGATAGGGCACGGGTTCGTTCCTCAGGGCGTTGAGCACCTGCTGGATGCACTCGTCCGCCTCCTCCTGGGTGAAGCGGGCCCGGAAAGGGATGTCCTTCAGGTTGCGCGCCAGGCGCACCCGGGAGGAGAGCACGATGGCGGAATCATATTCAGTCATTGGCGCTGTCCTCCTGTTTCACCGTTCCATCCACGGAAACATCTTCCTCCCGCAGGGCGCGGATCCGGTCCCTCAATTCGGCCGCGTCCTCGTAGCGCTCCTCACGGACGGCTTTTTCCATCTCGGCCCGCAGCTCCCTGATCCTGGACAAACGCGCTTCCTGCTCCTCGCTGCCCCGGGGCCTGCGCCCCGCGTGCTGACTGCGGCCCTGGATCTTGGTCAGGACCGGCTTGAGCTCTTCCCGGAAATCCTCATAACAGCCGGCGCAGCCCAGCACGCCGCCCTTCCTGAATTCAGCCAGGCTCATCCCGCAGTGGGAGCACACCTTGTCGCTGGCCGCGTGGGCCTTGGCCATCGAAGAAAGGATCGCGGCCAGAAGGCCCGACATGTCCCCGCCGGGCTGATATTTTTTGACACACTCCCGGCACAGACGCAGCTGGTTCTTTTCCCCGTTGACCACGGTGGTGACGGTCACCTGCGCTTCCCGGATACCGCACTCTTCACAAAGCATCTTTTTTCTCCTTTTGCCTGTCCTTGTTCTGCATGGCCTGCAGCAGCATGCTTCCCAGGATCCTGGCCCTCAAAACATCCTTGACCGCCTCCGGAACGGGCACCGACAGGGCCTTTCTGGAGACAGCGGACGCCATCAGAAGTGATTCGTCTTCCGTGATGAGCCCCTGCTCCTTCAGCTGCCGGCAGCAGGTCAGGGCTCTCTGCTCATCGATGCTGTTCCCGATCCGTTCGTTGAGAAAATACGTGAAACCATCCATCCGGGCCTGGGAGACGCGGACGATCCTCACATAGCCTCCCCCGCCCCGCTGGCTGGTGATCGAGTACCCGTGATCCGGGGTGAAGCGGGTGGACAGCACATAGTTGATCTGGGAAGGCGCGCAGTGAAAATACTCCGCCAGCTCATTCCGCTTGAGCTCGCACTCCTGCTGCTCCTCGCTCTGCATCAAAGCTTTGATGAAATCCTCTATCGCGTCGCTCAAACGCATAACGATCCCTCCAGTATCAAAGATTGACTTTCTTTGACCTAATAAGTATACCACCATCGGGGAGCGTTTGCAAGCATGAAAGAAGGGCTTTGACCCTTACGGACACCGCCCGGGGAGGAGAAAAACGAAAAAAACACATCAGCGGCCGGAGCGCCGGTAAGCCTGTTCCCGCCGGAAGCACTTTTCACACACGCCGTAAGGATAGGTGACGTCGAGCTTCGCCCCGCACCGGGAACAGCGGCGCAGGTACAGCGCTCTGTCCTCCTGAAGAAAGCGGTTGATGAGGCGGCACAGTTCCTCCTTCTCATCCATCCGGTCCTCCTCCACCCCGATCCGGCGCAGGAGCTGATGGCGGATATCCAGTTCACGGTAACGATCCTCACACTGTTCCAGGGAACCGAAACCGGAGAAAGGCTCCGGCAGATCCTGCCGCCGGAGGATCGCCCGCACGCAGGCGAGCCAGTAGGCTACCATCTGCTCACTGTCCGTATCCAGGGGGCAGCAGATCAGGTCGAACAGCAGCTTCCTTTTGATCTGCCGGGCGCTCTTTCCCAAAGCCCTGTACAGTTTCAGCGCGTCCGACATATCCACCCGGGTGAACCCGGGCTCCCGGGGCATCAGGTCCCATTCCGTGAGGAGACGGTCCAGGGGCCAGGGCGCGTCCAAAGCCGCGTCGGGGAACGGGATCGTCATCCTGGCGTAGGCCTTTTCCGGGCAGTCGAGGGCCGCGCGCACCCGCTGATGATCCGCCATGGACATGACCTCGCCCTTATCGTACATCCCGAACCGCCCGGCGCGCCCCGCCACCTGTTTGATCTCCCCCGTCCTGAGGGGGCGGCGTTCCCGGCCGTCGAACTTCGTGGTCTCGCAGAAGATGATCCGCCCGATGGGCAGTGATACGCCCATGCCGATGGCGTCCGTGGCCACCACCACATCCGTTTCCCCTTCGGCGAAGCGGCGGACCTCTTCCCGCCGGGAGACAGGGGGCAGGGCCCCATAGATCACAGAGGCAGCGATACCCATCTGATGCAGCTCCGCGGACAGGCCCAGCACGGCCTTCCGGGAAAACACGATGAAAGCGTCACCCTTTTTCGCCTCCCGCAGGTCGTTAAAGGGCCCCGCCCAGCAAAGCGGCGCAAGACGGCGATGCTCCACCACCGTATAGGCCGCGTCAAAACCGTCCAGGATCCCCGTGATCAGAGCCCTTGCCTCCGGCGCCAGGCAGATGTGGATCTCCGCCGCCCGGATCCCGTATAGGGCTTTCATCCAGCGGTCCCCCCGGTTCGGATCCGTGATCATCTGCGCTTCGTCGATGACGGCGATATCGTATTCCGTCCGGTAGTCCGCCATCTCGATGGTGGAGGCGGTGTGCTGAGCGCCCCATACCTCCGCGCTCTCCTCCCCTGTGAGAAGGGAGCACCTGACGCCGTCCTTGTTGAGAGCGTCGAACACTTCCAGTGCCAGCAGGCGCAAAGGCCCTAAGTAAACGCCCTTTCCGCAGGCCTTGAGAGCCTGAAGGGCCTGATAGGTCTTGCCGCTGTTGGTGGGGCCGACATGGATGACGAAGCGCCGTTTCAGTTCCCGGGCCTCGTCGCGCATGCGCGTGATGTCGAAGGACCTGAGATAGTTCTGGATCTGAGCGCTCTCATCGTCCCTGCCGCTTTTTTCCGCCTTCTCCGCCGCCCGGATCACCCTGGGATCCCTCAGCGCGTCCCGCACCTGGCGCGCGGTCCAGAACACCTGGGGCTTATGCCCGCCCCGGCGGGGAGGCAGGGTCACCGGCGCGGGAAACAGCCGCTCGATCACCCCGGCGGGGATCTTCAGTTCCCCTGTCAGCTGCGCTTTTGTATAACGTTCTCTCTTTAACCGCATGTTCTCTTTCTTCGGCTCCGTCGTTTTTTCGTACGCCCGGCGGCCCGGGAAAACGGGATGACCGCCGATCGGGATTGTATCACGAATGAGCGGGATCTGTCATCCGGCGGCCGTCATCATCCCGCCTCCTTCACGTGAAATGTTACATCCGATCCCTCTTTATATGTTACGTTTATATTTACTTTTCATTAATTTATGATATACTGATGCTGAGTAAGTCCCTCTTCGGGGACGAAGCATCACCACCCTGGAAGGAGCCTTTATGAGCGGTACACGCAACAGATATACCAGTGCCCCGATGTATGGCATGAAGCACAAAAAAAACCTCCAGCAGGCGGACTTTACCCCGCAGGAGAACGAGGATCCGGCCGTCCAGGATACGAACGCCGACGAGCAGTATGACTATGCCCGCTATCAGCAGGAAGTCCCGTACAAGCGCAAAAACGCCACCTGGCTCATCCTGTTGACCGCGCTCATCCTGCCGATCCTTTTCGTGGTCTCCTTCATCACCGGGAGCAATATCCTCAGGATCATCTTCCTGGTGTGCGCTTTCATGGCCATCCTGGTCATGCTGCTGGGCAAGCCCTTCGGCAAGCACGCGCGCACATCCCTCTCCCTGGTCTACACCGCCCTGATGGTCGTGGTAGCGGTGGCGCTCATCGTGTCCCTGCCCACCACGCCCAGCCGCCGGAGCATGCCCACGCCCACCAACGCCGCGAACCGCGTGAGCAGTCCCGTGGAGGACACCCAGCCCACCGCCCTGCCGGCGGACGACGACGGGAGCGGCGCAAGCGTATCCCAGGGCAGTGAGATCGCCAGCGACGCCGGCTCCTCCGCCGCCCAGCTGCAGCTGATGGCTTTCATGAACTACTGGGGCGAGAACAAACTGGACCAGATGATCACTCTGTGCAAACCCGACTGGGTCAACAATCAGGAAAATCCCAAGAGTGCGCTCTTCATCCTTCTGAAGAACCGCACGCCTCTGAGCTACAGCGTGGAAGCCGTATCCGGCAACAGCGCCGACGACAGCCGCACCATCACCATCACCGCTCTGATCAGCAAGGCCAGCAACACCAGCCCCGAGTACTATCGGATGCAGGTGCTGATGATCCGCCTCAACAACAACTGGTACGTGGATCCCAACTCCCTGAACAGCAGCAAGATAACCGTCACCGCCGCCCCGGACGGCAGTGTTCAGACACAGACCACTGTGCCCACCAGCGTGCCGGAACCCACCCAGGTGCCCACAGCGAACACGGTGCTCTACTACAACCCCGACGGCGGCCAGTATTATCACGCCGTGAACAACTGCAGCAAGGTCGCGGCGAAGTATCTGCCCCTGCAGCCCCTGTACTATTCCGACCTGAACAGCACCAATTTCAAGAGCCTGCTGCCCTGCCCCGCCTGCAAACCGCCGGAGCGGCCCTCCATCACGGGGAACTGATATGAGATATCATCTGGATACCATCCCTGTCTGGGACGCGTTCAAACAGGACGAATACTGCCCCTTCTGCAGCCTTTTCAGAAAGCGTGAAGTGATCCATGTGGACCGCACTTTAGGCGGGGCCGTCATGGAACCCGACACACGGATCAGGGTCAATGAGCAGGGCTTCTGCCCGGAGCATCACCGGCAGCTCTATGCCCTGCAGAACCGTCTTGGGCACGCCCTGATCATGGAAAGCCATCTGAAAGTGCTGACGGAAAAAGCCGAGAAGATCCTGGCTTCCGGCGGGTCGAAGGGCGGTTTTTTCAGAAAGGATGACAAGCCCGGAGCGTCCCAACAGCTCAGGCAGCTCACAAGCAGCTGCATCATCTGTGACAGCATCCGGAATGACATGGCGCAGTACGCCTATACCGCCGCTCTCCTGTTCGAGAAGGACAGTGAGTTCAGACAGGCTTTTGAGAACGCCCATCTGTGCCTTGAACACCTGGCCCTGCTCACACAGGCGGGAGAAGAGCATCTCTCCTCCGCCGCCCGCGGCCGGTTCTTCGAGACCCTGCTCAAAATGCTGCGCAGAGACTCCGAAAAGCTGCAGAAGGACATCTCCGCTTTCGCCAGGTCTTTCGACTACAGGAACGCGGCGAATACCGATGTGCCGAAAGCCGCCCTGGAGAAGGCGGTCAATTTCAGCCGGACCCGGTGCCTGGGAAGCGATCCCGCCAATGAAAAGAACAAAAGGAACTGACAGAAAAATGACCACACGAAAACTGCTGGCGCTTTTCCTCGCGTGCCTGACGCTGACGGGATGCGCCTCCAGCATCACGACCCACAGCCCGCAGGTGACCCTCCCCCCCATCGACTACCGGGAGGAAGCGCCGGCGGGCGATCTTCAGGGAAGCGTATCCCGGCGGCAGGTGTTTTATCTGCTCACCGCCGATACCGGTGACCTCGCGCCCATCGAGGACAGCGTACGCATCCATCCCTTCCGCTGGTACCTGGACGCGCTGGCCGGAGCCCTGCTGAACATGGAGACCGCCGACCTGATCAGCCTGCCGGGCTACGGACGGCTGAGCCTGACCGGCTCGAACCCCGTGGAGGTATCCTGCGGGATCGCCACCGTCAATCTCGCGGCCTCGGCCCTGTCCCTGGATCACGAATCCCTGTACACCGTCTGCCAGGCTCTGACGAACACCCTGTGTGAGAACACGGACGTTGAGGGCGTGAACATCCTGATCGGCAACGTACAGCCGGGCCTGGACATCGGCGGAACGACTCCCGCCGGTACTCTCGCGCTGAACGATACGGAAAACCTGATCACCATGTGGAACCGGGCGGAGAGCCGGCGGGCCGCCGTGCAGGAGGGCCGCCGGTTCACCTGCGACGTGACGCTGTACCTGCCCGCGCTCAACGGCCAGGGGATCCTGTCCGAAAAGCGCACCCTGACCTTTGACGACCCCGCGCCGGAAGCCGTGTGCCTATCCCTCATCTCCGCCCTCACCCAGGACACCGCGCTGCAGAGCGCTCTGCCCCTGCCCGATATGGACCGGCTGCTGGCCGCGGCACCGGTCATCACCGAGAGCGCCGGCGAAAAACTGCTCTCCATCTCTCTCCTGCCGGGCATCCACGCCTCTCTCAATGACATGGGGATCCCGCTCAATCTCTTTGCCGCGAGCCTCGTATACACAGCCACCACCTTCGTGCCCGGCCTGACGGGCGTGAGGATCGATATCGGGAGCGAGGCTCTGACCCGCCTGCCGCTGCGCGAATCCGATCCCGAGGAGGAGATCACCTTTTCCAACGGCATCCTGAGACGGGCCGCCTTTTCCCGTTTCCTGTACGACGAGATGACCCTGTATATGGTCAGGGGCGATTCCCTTTCTCCCGTTCGCCGGGCCGTGCCCTGGTACGAGAGCCGCAATCCCCGATACGCCTTTGATGAACTGGTGAAAGGCAGCCTGCCCGGGGACAGCCGCTATCCCCTGGGAGATCCGCTGCCGCAGAACAGCTCCGGCGGAGATCTTTTGGGCCTGGGCGTATCCGATGACGGCACCGCCCTGAAAATGGACCTGAGCAGCCATTTTATCGATCTGTGCGGGGAGGAGAGCATCCGCAAGCAGGCCCTGGCCGTCTATTCCGTTATCAACAGCCTGATCGATACCACAGGCATCCGCAAAGCCGTGATCTTCATCGACGGAGCCCAGTCTGACAGCCTGCCGGCCCTGGATATCCGCGGGACCTTCCTGAAAAACGAGGATATCCTCACCGACCCGTAGGAGGACCATGTCATTATTCGATAAACAAATGCAAAAGGAAAAATTCGGGGAACTGGCCGCTCAGGAAGAAAAGCGGCTTTATTCCCTGTGCTTTTTTATGCTCCACAACCGGGCCGACGCGGAGGACTGCGCCCAGGAAGCCATCCTGAAGGCCTACACTCATATCGGCCGGCTGAAAGACGAAAAGGGATTTGCTCCCTGGATCACGCGCATCGCGATCAACTGCTGCCGGGACCTGCTCAGGAAAAAGCACCGCACGTTCCTGTCCCTTGAGGGGCTGGAGGAGCAGGGAAGGACCATCCCGGACGAAGGCCCGGATGCTTATCTCCAGCTTGAAAAGGCCGAAAGGCAGCGCGTGCTCCGTGAGGCGCTGAAGAAACTCCCTGCCCAGGACAGGGAGATCCTGATCCTCAGGGACATCCAGGGGCGGGACTACCGGGAGATCGGCGCCATCCTCCGGCTCCGGGAAGGCACTGTCAAGAGCAGGCTGAACCGCGCCCGGAACAAACTCAAAGCGGTCCTGCAGAATGAGACGGAACTTTTCCCGGATCGGCGCGTTATATAGTCAGGAGGAGTGAATGATGACTGATAAACATTTTCCGGCTTCCCTGGCGGAGGACTTGAGAGCGCTGAACGAGAACGAGGACGCGGTCCCGTCCGGGGAATTCTCCTTACGGTGGCGCCATGAGCTTCAGATGAAGAAACACGGGCGGAAGAGCGCGCTT
>CACZOZ010000445.1:0-3035 GCA_902782865.1 uncultured Eubacteriales bacterium | reverse complement strand
TGCCGCAGGGCCTCGTCGATCACGTCCTCCATGACCTCCAGGGACAGGTGCAGGTCCATCTGCCCGTTCTCGATCCGGGAGATGGACAGAAGGTTCTCCGTCAGGCCGATCAGCCACTCGGAATCGTCATAGATATCGGAGAACACCTGCCTGAGCGACTCTTCGTCCAGGTCCTCATAGTGGTTCAGCAGGTTGCTGGCGTTGCCGGAGATGGAGGTGAGGGGCGTGCGTATATCGTGGGAGACGGACCTGAGCAGATTGGCCCTGAGCTGCTCGTTGCGCATGGCGATGGCCGCCTGCTCCTTTTCCGCGGCGTTCCTGAGGCCCTCCAGCGCCAGGGCGCATTCCCCGATGAGGGACGTGAAGATGCTGTACTCGAAGGCCTCGGGCCTTTCCCCGTTCACGTAGATGACGATCACGCCGTAGCAGTAGCCGTTGATGCAGATGGGGTGATACAGGTTTTTCGCGTTCCGGTATCTGTCCGTATGGGTGCCGGCGGCGGTCTGGTTCTTGAACACCCATTCGGCGATGACGGCCTCGTTCCCGTCCGGGCCCGCCGCGCTTTCCTCATCCGCGGGGGCCTCCAGACGCACGGCGCTGCCGAGCTTCCCGCCCTCCGAAAGGGGGAACACCACGGCGTCCCGGTCCAGGAGCGCCCGCACCTGCTGGGCGATGATCCGGATCACGTCGTCGGCGGTCTCCGTTTTCTGCAGCAGCTGGTTGGTGTCCAGGAGCACCTTCGTGCGGAAGGCCTCCCGGGAGGACTGGCGGGCGTTCTTCTTGAGCCGATTGGCCAGGGACCCCGTGATCAGGGAGGATATCAGCATGATGCCGAAGGTGACGGCGTATTCCGGCTCGTAGGTGTGGAAGCTGAGCTTCGGCTCGATGAAGAACCAGTTGAACAGCAGCACGCTGAGCAGCGAGGATACCGCGCTGTAGATGGGGCTCACCGTCAGCACGGCGACGATCAGCACGCCCAGGATGAACACGGTGATGATGTTCGCCTCGGAGAACCCCAGCAGCGTGCACATCAGGCCGACGCCCGTGGACGCGGCCAGAAGCAGCAGGGTGATCAGAGAGTCCCGCCATGTGGGACGGATCCGGTCCGTCAGGCGTATCCTGCGGCTCTGGCGCTGGATGTCCGCCGAGGAATCCGGGATGATGTACACGTCCACGTCCGGCGCGTTGAGGATGATCCGCTCCGTCAGGGGCGCTTTGCTCCAGAAATGCTGGCGTTTGGCGCCGCTGCGGCCCACCACGATCTTCGTGGTGCCGGAGATATGGGCGTATTCCGCGATCTGCACGGGCACGTCGTCCCCGACGATCGTGACGATCGCGGCGCCGCTGCGCTCCGCGAATTTCATGTTGTTCTGCAGGCGCTGCCGGTCCGCCTCCGACAGGGCGTCGTAATCGGCGGGCTTGACGTAGATGGCCGTGAGCGCCGCGTGAAAAGCTTCCGCCATTTTCGCCGCGGCATCGATGACCTTTTGATTCGAAGGGGAGGAGGAGAGCCCCACCAGGATCCGCTCGCCGCCCTCCGGGGCCTTGTCCATCACTGAGAAGTTCCTTTCGTCAGGCTTTTATGCGATTATACCACGGATGGGATATTTTTCCTACACCCGGGATCGTATCCGACCGTGCATCCGGCCCGCTCCAGGCAGGTGATCACGTCGGGATCGTTGGTCCTCACGATGATGACCTCGCACCCATCCGAAGTATCCTCCGGCTGATCCTGCGAAAGCGTGCAGGTGCAGATCCTTTCCTCCCCGCTCACCGTCTCGGGGACCGCGCGCTTTTCCGCCAGCTTCCAGACGCGGTCCGTCACCAGATACCCCAGGGCGAATACGAATATGATCATGACTGCCAGCAGGATGTCTTCCATGCTTCTCAGCCTCCTTCAAATGCCGCCGGTCCTATATTTTGAAGCATTTCTGCATGGATCTGCGGTCGCCGAGCACCAGCAGGGTCATGCCTTCGGTGAGGACCATGTCCGGCGTGACGGTCAGGGTCTTTTTCCCGTTCTGCCTGACGGCCAGGATGTTGATCCCGTAGCGCTTGCGGATGTCGATCTGCCCGATGGAGCGCCCCACCCAGTCCTGGGGGACGGATACGTCGTAGATGGCGTGCTCCTCGTCCAGGCTGATATAGTCCAGGATGTGGTTGGACCCGTAGCGGATGGCGGCCCAGCGGGCGATCTGCTTCTCCGGATTGAGCACCTCGTCCGCGCCGTTTTTCAGCAGGAATTTCGCCTGGATCTCCCGGTCGGCCCGGGACACCACGAACTTCGCCCCCAGTTCCTTGAGCATGGAGGTGGTCTCCAGGGAGCTCTGGAAATCGCTGCCGATGGTCACGATGCACACATCGAAATTGTTCACGCCCAGGGAGCGCAGGAAAGCTTCGTTGGTGGTGTCGCCGATCTGGGCGTCGGTCACCAGGGGGAGCACGGCGTTGATCCGCGCCTCGTCCTTGTCCACCGCCAGCACCTCGTGCCCCAGGTCGCTCAAATGCTCCGCCAGCATGACGCCGAAAGTATTCACGCCGATCAGCAGGATCGATTTCATCGCTTTTCTCCTTTATCCCGCGGGGACAGCTCTTCCCCGGAAGCTCTCGCAGTCCATCTTTTGTGCCTTCATTTTACAGGATGGAAAGCAAAGATGGCGTTAAGGGACCCCGCGCCGGTATTAAGATTGGATTAAGACCGGCGGTTTTTTTGTGTCCCCAAAAGGCCGAAAACAAGCCGGGACGCGGGAGCGGAAAACGGCCGGCAGTGACTGGTAAATATTGTCAAAAACAGCCTTCGGGCCTTGAAAACAAAGGGCTCACGGCACTTTTTGAGCCGCGTGGAAAACACGGAAAAACGACGGTATCATAGATGTGAAATCTTAAAAGGAGGTTTTAAGATCGGATGGAAGAAAACCAGGTCATCATCGCGGGCGGGGAAACTGCTCCTGTCGCCGGGGAGCGCGCGGCGGAGGTCGTGTACGGAGTGCAGCCGGACACGGCGGAGAGCGGACAGCCTGAAGCCGGGGCTGAGC
>CACZOZ010000444.1:0-6540 GCA_902782865.1 uncultured Eubacteriales bacterium | reverse complement strand
GGCGTCGTACCGGCAGCCCATCCTCAGATCATCGAACGTGACGGGGGAGGGATGGGTGCGGAAGCTCTCGTCCGCTTCGATCTCGGCATTGTTCGTCCCGTCTGTCGCCTCCAGGCACAGGGCGACAGCGGGCGCGCCCCGGCCGGGCGCCTGGTCGAGATCCCAGATAAAGCCCCCGAAAGCGTTGCGGAAACCGTTGCCCAAAAGGATCCCGACGGCGTTTTTTCCTTTTCGGAGCAGCCCGGTCAGGTCGTAACGGTCATAATAGCACACGTCATCCGGATTGCTGATATAGGGAGCCAGGGGACCTTTGGTGACGTTTCTGCCGTTGATGTACAGTTCATAAAACCCCAGGCCGCAGATGGTGATCTGAGCCTCGAGCGGCTCAAAGTCCAGGCAAAAGGTCTTTCTCAGGTACGGCGCGGGCACATGGTGATCGAAATCGCACAGCCTCTCGGAAGCCTTGATGAAACGGCCGGAGAGTTTCATGATCCATCCCTCTTTCTTCCCGTCATTCCGCCCAGGCGATCTCGGCGCAGACCGGATAATGATCGGACAGGTACACCCCGTTCTCCTCATCCGTCCATTTGCTCACGCCCGTGCACCTGAGGGCTCCCCGCAGCACGATGTGATCGATCTGTTCGGGAGGGTCGGCCTTTCCGTAGCCGTGATAGGTGGCGCCCACGGAACGTGTCACGACCTGCAGGGCGGGATCGGATAAAATCGCCCGCAGCTCTTCGCTGTCCGGCTCCGCGTTGAAGTCCCCGGCCAGGATCATGGGGGCCTGTGGGCAAAAGCTCTCTTTTCCGGCGCTGCTGAGGATCTGTCTGAGTCCCTGCTCCCGGGCCTCGGCTCCTACATGATCCAGATGGGTGTTGACCACCCGGAAAGGTCTCCCGCTCTCTTCTTCCATCAGCAGGGCGTCCGTGCAGGTGCGGGGACAGGAGCTTTGTCCGGGATACCGGCTGCCGGGCACCGCGGGCGTGGGGGAAAGCCAGAGGGTGCGCATCTCCAGCAGCTGGTACTTCTCTTTCAGGAAGGCCACGGTCATCTGTTCGCTGTCCAGTGCCTTTCCCCGGCCGCAGCCGATCAGGTAATAGTCGTTCAGGTTCCTCTTGAGCCAGGCTGCCATGTGGGGCTCCGCTTCCTGAAAGCAGATCACATCCGGCTTTTCCCGTTCGATGGCGCGCAGGATGAGCGGCTGACGGTGAACGAAGCTGTTTTCCCCATCCTGTTGCCGATCACAGCGCAGGTTGAAAGTGACGAATCTCATAAGGCTCTTCCTTTCTGTATCGTTTTACGGTCATATCCCTTTGAACGTCTGGAAATAAGGGCCGTGTTCTGGTATAGTACAGGAAAGATGGACTTCGGGGAGGGCAGCGTTATGGACTGGCTGGAAGAAGCGACATCACCTGTATATGATCAACTGGCGAAACTCGGACGGCACAAACTGGCGGACATGTACCGCAGATGTTTCCGCAGCACGTGGGATACCACGCTCCAGCGGTCGGACGGGACGGTCTTCCTGATCACGGGGGATATCCCCGCCATGTGGCTGAGGGACTCATCCGCCCAGGTGTACCACTATGTGCCCCACGCGCGCAGGTATCCGCAGGTGCGTCAGGCGATCCTGGGCCTGATGGAGAGGCAGTTCGGGTACATCTCCCTGGATCCTTACGCCAACGCTTTCAACCGTGAAGCCGACGACCGCCGCAGCCATTGGGACGATACCTCCTGGACGGAGGAGGCGCGCCCCTTTATCTGGGAGCGCAAGTACGAGGTGGATTCCCTGTGCTATCCGATCCGTCTGGCTTACAGGTTCTGGAAGGTCACAGGAGCCGCTGAGTGGTGTTCCGCCACGTTCCGCCGGGCGGCGGAGCGGATCCTTGAGGTATGGGAAACGGAGCAGCATCACATGGAGCGGTCGCCCTATTATTTTTCCCGCGTCTGCCGCCGTCCTTCGGACACCCTTTCCCATGACGGCAGAGGCGCGCCGGTCGCGTATACCGGCATGACCTGGAGCGGTTTTCGTCCCAGTGACGACGCCTGTGAGTACGGCTACCTGATCCCGGCCAATTTCTTCGCGGTAAAGGCGCTGGAGCAGATGGAGGAGATCCTTCGCGCGCTGCTTCCGGACGAGCCTTTTTTGTTGCGTGCCCGCGCTCTGCGGGAGCAGATGAGCGACGGGCTGAGGCGGTACGCCGTTGTCGATCATCCGGTCTTCGGCCCGGTGTACGCCTACGAAACGGACGGCCTGGGGCATTTCAACCTCATGGATGACGCCAATGTGCCCAGCCTTTTGAGCCTGCCATACCTGGGCTGTGTCCCCGCCGATGATCCCGTGTACCAAAACACCCGCCGCATGCTGCTCAGTTCCGCGAATCCGTATTATTATGCCGGCACCTGCTTCAGGGGCATCGGCAGCCCCCATACGCCTGAGGGCTATATCTGGCCCATCTCCCTGTGCGTCCAGGGCCTCACCTCACAGGACGGGGCGGAGATCAGTCAGATCGTCCGCATGCTGGAGAACATGGACGCGGGCACCCTTTTGATGCACGAGGGCGTGCACAAGGACGATCCGGGTATCTATACCCGCCCGTGGTTCGCCTGGGCCAATTCCATCTTCAGCGAATTCATCGAAAAAGCGGTGCGTGACCTGACGTGACGACGCGGGCGGAGCCTTAAGTCTCGGGGAAAAACGGCTGGGAGAAAGCGGACATGCCCCAGCTCAGGCACATCTCCACACGGATATACTTTTCGCCGCCCTGGTATTTGTAAGCGGCGGTCTTTCCTTTGCCCGTCTGTATCTGGCGCGTCAGGCCGCCCTCACCGATGAAGCGGAAGGTCTTTTCCGGCTGATCGAAGATACTGTCGTGGTGGCACTCGGCCACGATCCACTCCCCGTCGGTATACAGCCTTTCAAAGCAGGCGCCGTTGGAAGCGTAGAGACTGCCGTGGCGCAGCGCTTCCATCACGCCTTCCTTTGACACTTCCTTCACCAGCATCATGTTCCAGGCGTTGTGCATGTCGCGCACGCAGTGGAAATCGTCGTTCCCGGTGCACCACACGCGTTTGCCCGCAGTGAGCGCGGCGTCCCACACATCCGTGGCCAGATGGCCCGGGCCTGTGAAACGGTCGCCGTTGATGATCTCGATGGCGGTGTAGCCGTTGAGCCCCTGTGTCATCCCGGCGGAAAAGTAATCCTTGAACCGCCAGTGGGGATGGGCCAGGATCGCGGCGCCGCCGTCTTTGATGATCTCGTCGATCACCCGCTGATAATCCTCCAGGGTGTATTCCTCGCTGTTCTTTTGGATGATGTCCTCCTGGAAGGTCATGCGGCATCCGATGCCCAGGATGTGATGGCCGAAGGAATCCTCACGCCCTTCGAGGAGGACGCAGTCATTTTCGCTGTCCGGGTCCTCGATGGGGCGGTACATCTCCTTTTTGCCGGACGTGGTGTGATCGGTGATCGCGAGAAAACGGTACTGCATCATGGGCAGCGCCCTGTAGCGGCAGGATCGGACGTAAAGGTCCACTACCTCCTTCAGGCTGTGGCTGCCGTCCGATACGTTCGTGTGGGTGTGCAGGTTGCCGCGGATCCAGGTGCCGTCGTCAAAATAGGGAGAGATCCATTTCATCACGCAGTCCTCCTTCGATGTTCGGGATAAAGATCGGACGGATCAGCGTTTCTGCTGTGTCGGGCCGTAATTGGCCGCGCCGGTATAGGTCACGTCCTCCGGCCGGGGCAGCACCTTTTCTCTGCGCAGGTCCCGCTGATAAAGGCGCAGATGCTCCCCGTGGGGGGTCATATCCACCACATCCGGCCCCCGCCAGGAGACGGTATACTCCTGCCCGGCGGCGGTCTCTTTCCTGCGCACCGTACGCAGGGGATGCCTGAGAGCGACGGTGTCGCCGGGAGCGGCGGGGGGGCTCATGATCAGGCCGTTCTCCTCCCGGAAAGGGACGGGCAGGCCGTTCACCAGGCATTCCACGCGGGACCCCATGAAGGGATAGCGGCGGAACGCGGCACGGCCGCCTTTTTTGAGCGTCAGGCGCATCCCGCCCCGGTCCGGATAATCGCTCTCAAGGCGCCAGGACGCCGTCTCCTTGTCCAGAGGGATATTCACGGTGACCATGTCTTCTGTCTCTGTCACTGCCTTGTCCCACACCAGCTGGATGGCGATGGGAGCGGTCCCCGCGCAGCAGCCGGCGATGGAACGGAACTTGGAAAGGGAGATGGAGTTCGGCATGGAGCCGCCGGTGAACCCGCCGATCATGCGCCTGTCGATATCCCGCCAGGTGGTGCTCATCGTGTCGGGCCGGTCGTTGTCCGTTACCACATAGGTGGCGCTGGTGATCTGGTTCTCCGCGAACTGGTTCCGGGAGAACTTAACGATGTCCTGCCAGTATTCCGGGTGCCCGTGCGCCGTCAGTTTTTCGGCCATCACCAGCATATCCTTAAGGCAGCAGGTCTCGCAGTGCTCTTCCCGCATGGGATGCCACTGGGCGTATTCCGGCACCCAGCCGAAGGAGGAGGACAGGGACCGCACGTGATCGTAGATCCCTTTGGCGGCGGTCATGTAAAGGGGATCGCCCGTGGCGTCCGTCAGGTCCATGAGGCCGGAAGCCACCCACACGGCGGAGTGGACGTGGCCGAAGAAGGCGTATTTGTAACTGAAATACCGGGATGGGCCCAAAAGCTGGTTGGCCAGGCCTCTGGCCAGATCCAGCGCCGTTTCATCTCCCCATTCCAGCGCCCTTGTCATCAGGGCGGGGATCACCACGCCGTTGCGGATGGGTTGTTCCCCGCGGCCCGTGTGCCGCGTCAGGTCGAATCCGCCGTCCATCAGATAGACGTCGTTAGGGAACTCGTAGATCGGTTTTTCCTCCGGGGAGTCGCCGGACCAGAAAGTGCGCACTTTCCGCTCGATCACCAGGGACCGCATGCCCCGGATGAGGCCGGTGATCCTTTCCTCCATTTCCCTGTCCCCGGGGTCTTTGCGCAGGATGCGGTTCAGGGCGGGCAGGATATAGCCCATTTCATGGAACGAAGCGTGCATGGTGTGGGTCCAGGGATAGGGCGCGTGATAGCGCAGTCCCATGGGCCCCCAGCTGCTGCGCAGGAGCGTCTCGAATCCCGCCAGCACTTCACTGCCTTCCGATGTGCCCAGTACCTGCATGGCGCTGTCCAGCCCCTCATACCAGGATCCCGCCAGCTCCGCGTCGTCCACCCGGCAGTGAGCGGCCTCGGCGGGTTTCTGGTTGGGCAGGATCAGCCAGTAGGGCAGGTAGCCGTTTTTCTCGTCCACCATATTCGTCAGGTAGTGATGGGCCAGCCGGGCCATGCGCAGGGGATCAAAATGCTCGTATCTGTTCATGCTGTTGACCCGCCTTTCTTTAAAGCGAGGCTTTTTTTATTGCTCCCATCATACAATATCCGCTCCTTCGTGTAAAGGCGATATCAGGAAAATGACCGCGGGATCATAAAAATGGACCGCCCGAAAAATGTTTTATCTGGTATTTTCACGGGCAGAATGTCATAAAAACGGTGTGAAGATCAGAAGTTTTGACTTGCTTTTCCCGGGAGGTGCTGATATGCTGAAGCTGCTTAAATCGATATACACAGTGCGAAATACCATATTTGGAACAGGAGGAGACGGCCGTGACGGCGATGAACGCAGCGGAAGTCCGGCGCAGAAAAAGACGTTCTTTCTGGCGCCGCGTGCGCAAGCACAAGCTTCATCTGATCATGATCCTGCCGGTGATATGCTGGTATCTGCTGTTCAAGTACGGCCCGCTGTACGGCGTGACCCTGGCTTTCAAGGAGTTCAGGCTGCTTCAGGGGATCTTCGGCAGCCCGTGGGTGGGTTTTGACAATTTCAAACGCCTGTTCGAGAGCTACAATTTCTGGAACGTTTTCCGCAATACGGTCACCATCGCCGCGATGAAATTCGTGTTCGGTTTCCCCGCTCCCATCATCCTGGCGCTCATGCTCAACGAGCTTCGGCCCCAGAGATACAAGCGGGTGGTACAGTCCCTGAGCTATCTGCCCCACTTCGTTTCCTGGGTCATCCTCACCGGCATCTTCATGGTGATCCTGTCGCCCACCCGGGGCCCGGTCAACACCATGCGCAGGGCCATGGGGCTGGAGAGCATCTATTTCCTGGGGGATCCCAAGTACTTTCAGGGCACGCTGGTGGTGACCGGCATCTGGAAGGGCATCGGCTGGGGCTCCATCGTTTATCTGGCGGCACTGGGCGGCGTCAATGAGGAGCTGTACGACGCGGCGCGAGTGGACGGCTGCGGCCGATGGGCCCGCATCTGGCATGTGACCATCCCCGGCATCACCCCGGTGGTGACCATCATGATGATCCTGGCCATGGGCAGCCTGGTGGAGGATGATTTCGACCAGATATTCAACCTGCTCAATGACGCGGTGCTCAATGTGGGCGATGTGCTGGGCACGTTCATTTACCGGCAGGGCGTCAAGAATCTGGATTACGGCTACGCCACGGCGGTGGAGCTGTTCCGCAATCTGAT
>CACZOZ010000443.1:0-2516 GCA_902782865.1 uncultured Eubacteriales bacterium | reverse complement strand
TATAAGAAATAAAGAAGATTTTCATCCGGTGCGAGTTACGCCTTCAGAGGGCTCCATCGTATCCGGCACTGCAGCTCTGATATGAAAAGCCGTCCCGGATCAAAAACGGGACGGCTTTTTGCTGATGATACCCGCGGTTATCCGCGCTTTTCGCACAGGGCGCAGAATTCGTCGATATCCTCTTTGATCACTTCCAGGCTGGAGCGCCAGAAGTCCGCGCTGCCCACGTCGATGCCCACGGAGGCCGCCACCTCACGCACCGGGGCGGAGCCGCAGGAGCGCAGCAGCTTCTCGTAGTCCGGGGCGAAGGCGGAGCCCTTCTCCAGGTACCGCGCGAACACGCCCTTGCCGAACAGCAGGCCGAAGGCGTAGGGGAAATTGTAGAAATTGTATCCGGAGGAATAGTAGTGGCTCTTGCACGCCCACATGTAGGGATGGCGCGCGTCCGCGTCCAGGCCGTCCCCGTAGCTCTTGTCCTGGGCCCGCAGCATGGCGGCCTTGAGCTCGTCCACGGTCATGGCGTGGTCTTCCCGGGTGTCCACCACCTCCCGCTCGAACAGGAATCGGCTGTAGATGTCCACCACCGTCTGCGTGGCTTCCATCAGGCCGCTCTCGAGCAGGGTGAGGCGCTCGGTATCGTCACAGGCTTTGAGCACCTGGTGGCTGAGCATGGTCTCGTTGAAGATGCTGGCCGTTTCCGCCAGGGGCATGGGCACGTCGATCATCGCGTATTTCAGCCCGGCCAGGCACCGGTTGTGCCAGGCGTGGCCCAGCTCATGGGCCAGGGTGCTCACGTCGGAGAAGCTGCCCTGGTAGTTGGTCATCACCAGGCTGCGGTCGGCGAAATGCACCGACGCGCAGAAGGCGCCGCCGGTCTTGCCCGCCCGGGGGTACAGGTCGATCCACCGGTCTTCGAAGGCCCTGTCGATGAACGCCGCCATCTTCGGGGTGAACTTGCCCATCTCCCGGATCAGGATCTGCCGCGCCTCCTCAGCCGTGTAGGTCCTGCCGGCGGACCCCACCGGGGCGAACAGGTCCCAGAACTTGAGGCCGCCCTCATAGCCCAGCAGCTTCGCCTTGGCCTTAAGGTAGCGGCGGAAATGGGGCAGATACTCCGCGACAGCCGTCCACAGGGCGTCCAGGGTCTCCCGGTCCATGCGGCTGTCGGCGAGGGTCATGCCCAGCACGTCCTCGTATCCCCGGGCTTCCGAAAGGGTCCTCGCCTCCATCTTGACGCTGTTGAGGCAGTAGCTCATGGGCAGGTCGATCTTTTTATAGGCGTTCAGTTCCGCCTCGTAGGCTTCCCTGCGCACGTCCGGGTCGGCGTCATAGGCCTTGCCCCGCACGGCCGACAGGGGCAGTTCCTCTCCCCGGAAGGGGATGGTGAGGGTGGAGTCCAGCTTGTCCCTCAGCTGGCTGAAGGCGTTCCCGCCGGACAGGCTCATCTTGAGGATCCAGGGCTCCACTTCTTCCGGGATCAGGTGTTTGGCCTGCTCCTTCTTTTCCCTGAGGGCGAAGGCGGCGCTCTTGAGCTCGGGTGAGCTCTCGATGACCGCGTCCAGATCCTCCACGCCCGCCACATATCGGGTGATGGCGGACTGGACCATCTCCAGCTCGTTGTAGGCCGTCATCAGCTGATCCATGGCCGCGTCCGCCGCGGCGTTGGAAGCGTCCACCGCCAGGGTGCAGCTGGTGAAGGTGCCCAGGGCGTCGGCCTTTTTCTCCAGATCCTCACTGCCCGCGAGGATCTTTTCAAGGCGCTCCCTGTCCGTGAGGCCCTTTTCCTCCAGGATGTCCCGCAGCGCCCGCGCCATAGGGACGAGGCTCTTCAAGTCCTCTTTGAATTTCGGGTCATCAAACCCCTGATACAGATAACTCAGATCCCAGCGGTCTGTCATGATAACTCCTCCTGTCCGAATGCTTTTTTTCAGCGCCGATCATATCACAAGTCCGCCTGGGCCGCAAGCGCCGCCGGCGTAATGAAGCCGCCCGGGCCCATACCAAAGCCGTGCCTGTGCTGATGAAGAAATTCGATATGGTCCATCCATGACCTCATCCCCCGCCTAAAGCGGCGGGACCTTCCCCAGGGGGGAAGGCTCAGGAGGTCTCAGCAACAAAGCCACGCTGCTTGATGGCGATCATACACGTGTGATACGTTCCGTAACAAAGCCTTCCCCCATGGGGAAGGTGGACTCCGTCAGGAGGCCGGATGAGGTTTTTTTGCAGGCATCGTCAATGATCATCGCAGACTGCCCACCTCAAACCCTGTCATCCCGAGCGCATCCGTACGCGAGGGATCTGTTCTGCAGCAGACAGGAACACGCTGAAAGGGAAACGACGAGTGCGGTATGCTGGCGCTCCACACGCCTGCCTTTTCGTAATGCATCTGATCATGCTTCAGAACAGATCCTTCCCCATCCGTATAGGGATCAGATAATATGAAGTGACCCCGCATTTGCAAAAACGTGGATTTACCCGTACACTGTGAATGCAAAAACACCGACGGGGATTACCGC
>CACZOZ010000442.1:0-4189 GCA_902782865.1 uncultured Eubacteriales bacterium | reverse complement strand
GGGACGGACGCGGAAAGGAGAACAGTGATGGAGATCGGCGCGAAGGTATACGCGATCGCTCAAAGCGAGGAGACGCTGGATGAACTGTGCGGGATCCTGAGCGAGATGACGCTTCAGGACAAATACCGGCTCGAGAGGATGGAACCCTCGGCCGTCCTGCCCCTGACGAGGACCTGGTATGCTTTCACCATGCGGGCCGAGCCCACGAACGGGCCGGAAGAATGGCTTGACTGCCTGGGCGCGTGCGGCGCCATCCTTAAGAAAAACGGCCTGGTGTATGTGGAGTACTCGAGCCCTGACAATGACGTGTATGCGGAATACGCGTACACCACCCCCCGCGGGAACGCGGGATGCAGCGGCAGCGCCATAGCGGTGAACAGCTATGACCGGGCCCTGGGAAACAAGGACATCACGCTGACGCTGAGCGAACTCATCTCCGGCCGGACCGCGGGCGAGCGGGCGGCGGCGGCCAGACGGAAAGAAAAAAAGGAAGCGCTCCGGCTGAAAAAAGGTGATTTTGAGATCACCGCGGACGGGGTGCTCTTAAAATACCGCGGGCGCGATACGGACGTGGCCATCCCGGACGGTGTGAAGGAGATCGCGGCGTCGGCGTTCGTGGACCTCAGGGGCGTGGAAAGGATGCTGCTGGAGGACGAGGAATACGACGCGCCGCCCATGGAGACGCTCCTGATCCCCGGGAGCGTCGAAAAGATCGGCGGGTACGCCTTCGCTTACTGCATGGATTTGAAAGAGGTGCGGATGACGGACAGCGTAAGATCCATCGGGGATCGGGCCTTCGAGGGATGCGAGGCCCTTGAGAAGATCCGCCTTTCAAAAAGCCTCACGGAGATCGAGGAATACACGTTTTTCCTGTGCGACAGCTTAAGGACAATAACGATCCCGGAAGGGGTAACATCCATCGGTGAGGGCGCATTCCTGGACTGCTCGTCTCTCAAAAAAGTCTCCCTTCCCCAGAGCCTGAGGAGCATCGGAGAAAAAGCGTTCTACGGGACCCAGGTGAGCGGGGAACGCGTACCGGACAGCGTGGATGAGATCGGCGAGGACGCGTTCCCGGACCGATAAGGGGAATGAGCGCCCATCGGGGCGGCAGATGAGCCTCCAGCGGTGAAACAGTACATCATAAGTACAATCCAAAGCCTTGAAACCGCATGCCCGCGGGCGATATAATAGGCAAAACCCGCGGGGGCAGTTCGTTCCCCGGGCTTCATTGATTTTAAGGAGGAACATATCATGAAAAAGCTTATCGCCCTCATGCTGGCCGTGCTCATGACCGCGAGCGTGACCTGTGCCCTGGCCGACGGGATCAAGATCAGCACCATCGGCCCGCTGACCGGCCCCTACGCCATTTACGGCACCAACGTGGCCTATGCCATCCAGATCGCCGTGGATGAGATCAACGCCAAGGGCGGCATCCAGTTCGAGTACCTGACCGCGCAGGACGACCAGGGCGACCCCACCCTGGGCGTGAACGCCTACAACGCCCTGATGGACGACGGCATGCAGATCCTGGTGGGCACCGTGACCTCCGGCGCCTGCATCGCCGTGGGCTCCGAAGCCTTCAATGACCGCACCTTCCTGCTGACCCCCTCCGCCTCCAACGACCTGGTGACCGCGGACAAGGACAACGTGTTCCAGATCTGCTTCACCGATTCCAACCAGGGCAAGGCTTCCGCGCAGTACATCGCGGCCTACGGCCTGGCCAAGAAAGTGGGCGTCATCTACAACAACGCCATCGACTACTCCATGGGCATCCGCAACACCTTCGTGGCCGAGGCGGCCGTGCAGGGCCTGGAGATCGTCGCGGAAGCTACCTTCTCCGATGACAACAACGCGGACTTCTCCGTGCAGGTCAACGCCATGAAGGAAGCCGGCGCCGAGCTGGTGTTCCTGCCCATCTACTACACCCCCGCCAGCAACATCCTCGCCAGGGCGAAGACCGTGGACTACGCCCCGATCTTCTTCGGCGTGGACGGCATGGACGGCATCCTGACCATGGAAGGCTTTGATCCCGCCCTGGCCGAGGGCGTCATGCTGCTGACCCCCTTCTCCGCTTCCTCCAACGATCCGGTCACCGCGGCTTTCGTCGCCAAGTACCAGGAGATCTACAAGGACATCCCCAACCAGTTCGCCGCCGACGCCTATGACGCCGTGTATGTTCTGGCTGAGATCTGCGAGGCTGCCGGCATCACCGCCGAGACCGACCCCGCGGACGTGTGCGAAAAGCTGATCGCTGCCATCACCGCCGAGGGCTATCACCATGACGGCATCACCGGCGACATGCAGTGGGCCACCGACGGCACCGTGAACAAACTGCCCCAGGCCGTGACCATCGTGAACGGCGAATATGTGCTGAACGAGTAGTTTTTCACCCGCACGCCCGGCTCGGGATCCCGATCCTGAGCCGGGTTTTTGATGCGTTTGATGTTGAGTTTGCGCTCGATTAATGGTATCATACATCACATTAAAGCGCCCCCACCGAACGGGGGCGGCATGATCTTGATGGAGGAGGAGAGCTCCCCGTGCTCAAATTTCTGGATCATCTGATCAACGGGATCAGCCTCGGCAGTGTGTACGCCATCATCGCCCTGGGATACTCCATGGTGTACGGCATCGCCAAAATGCTCAATTTCGCCCACGGCGACGTGATCATGGTGGGCGCCTTCGTGTGCTTCAGCGCCACGTTCTATTTCGGCCTGCCGCCGGTGATCGGCATCGTGCTGTCGGTGATCATATGCACCCTGCTGGGCATCACCATCGAGCGCACGGCCTACAAGCCCCTGCGGCAGGTGACCAGCCTGGCGGTGCTGATCACGGCCATCGGCGTCAGCTATCTTCTGCAGAACCTGGCGCTGCTCATCTGGGGCGCCAACAACAAGGTGTTCACCTCCGTGATCCCCTTCGGGTCCCTGAAGCTGTTTGACGGCAGGCTGGTGATCTCATCGGAGAGCATCGCCACGGTGATCATCGGCGTCGCGATCATGGTGGGCCTCAACACCTTCGTGCACCGGACGAAGCTGGGCAAATCCATGCGGGCCGTGTCGGAGGATAAGGGCGCGGCGGAGCTCATGGGCATCAACGTGAACCGCACCATCTCGCTGACCTTCGCCATCGGGAGCGCGCTGGCCGCTGTGGCCGGTGTGCTGCTGTGCTCATCCTACCCCATCCTGACGCCTACCACGGGATCCATGCCGGGCATCAAGGCCTTCACGGCGGCGGTGTTCGGGGGCATCGGATCCATCCCCGGCGCCATGCTGGGCGGCATCCTGCTGGGCATCATCGAGATCCTGGGCAAGGCCTACATCTCCACCGAGCTGGGAGACGCCATCGTGTTCGCGGTGCTGATCATCGTGCTGCTGGTGAGGCCTTCCGGCCTTCTGGGCAAGCCCCAGCGCGAAAAGGTGTAAGGGGGTGAAGGCATGAACGCCAAGAAAAGAAACTTCATCAGGACCCTGATCACCTACGGCGTGGTGATCCTCGCCTTCGTCATCTGCCAGATCCTGATCGGCAACAAAATGATGAGCCGCTCCCTGAAGGGGCAGCTGGTGCCCATCTGCTGCTATATCGTGATGGCGGTATCCCTGAACCTGACGGTGGGCATCTCCGGCGAGCTCTCCCTGGGGCACGCGGGCTTCATGAGCATCGGCGCCTTTTCCGGCGTGATCTTCGCCACCTGGCTCAAGGCGCTTGAGCCTTCCATGAGCGATCCGGCAAGGCTTATGTTCGCCATCCTGATCGGCGGGATCCTGGCCGGCGTCGCGGGCGTGCTCATCGGCATCCCGGTGCTGCGCCTGAGGGGCGACTACCTGGCCATCGTGACCCTGGCCTTCGGCGAGATCATCAAGAACGTGCTCAATATCGTGTATTTCTCCCTGGACGGCAAAAAGCTGCACGCCTCTTTCAATGACCCGAACCTGCCGGGCAAGTTCGTGTTCAACGGGCCCGCCGGCACCCAGAGCGTCACGAAGATCGCCACCTTCGAGGCCGGCTTCATCCTGGTGATATTCACCCTTTTCGTGGTGATGAACCTGGTCAATTCCCACTCCGGCAGGGCCATCAAGGCCATCCGGGACAACCGCATCGCCGCCGAATCCACCGGCGTGAGCGTGACCCGGTACAAGATGATGGCTTTCGTCACCTCGGCTGTGCTGGCCGGCATGGCGGGCGCCCT
>CACZOZ010000441.1:0-6899 GCA_902782865.1 uncultured Eubacteriales bacterium | reverse complement strand
ATCCAAAGCAGCACGCCCGGTCACGGGCGGCCCAGCATGCCCAGATGATAGGGAAACCCGAAGGTGAACCTCACAAAGGTTTCATCCCCGTCGTCCGTCACGGCATGCCCCAGGACCTCAAGCACAGAGCACTGGCCGAGGCCGAGTTCGCTCACGATATCGGACGGGATGAGGACGCAAAACTCCGTTTCCTCCCCCGCCTCCAGATGTACGCTCCGGCTCACGAGGGCTTCCGGAAGCACCGTACCGTCGATGCTCATGCCTTCGATCTCAAGCGTCACCGGCCCGCCGTCCGGGACCGCCGCGCCGAATGTCAGGCTCAGGCACCGGTCCGTCTGCACATACAGGGCTGTTTCTTTCAGGCTCAGTGCCATCCCTGACGCTTCCCGCGTCTCGGGCACTTGAGTCAGGGGCCATTTGGCCATCTGAGGCATTTTGAGGGGCTCCGACCAGGTCAAAGATCCGTCCGGGCCGGTCATCTCGAATACCGCCGCGCGGTCCGGTACCGAATAGAGGGGCAGGAACCGCAGGAAGACATCCCGGGCATTCAGCGGCAGCGCGCATTCCTCCGCACCGGCCTCAGGCCATTCATCGAAGGGAAGGGGCGTTTGAGGAAGAGTCCTGAGCGCATTCACGAAGGCCGCGCCGGCTGTCATCTCCTGACCGGACAGAAAATAGCGACTTCCGTCCTCATCCGGATGCCAGACAGCGTCATGCACCCGTCCCTCCCCGCCGCGCATCTTCAGGATCAGGTCATTCCCCTCCCGGCGGTAGGAGAGCGGCCCGGACAGGATGGTGCCCGCCCCGTCCAGGGCATAGAGCGCCTCCCCGTGATAACTGAAAAAGACTTCGTCGTCCGAGATATACACGTTGTCCCGGTCCCAGACCTGCCGGAAGGCGCCCGCCTCCTCCTCCAGGATCAGCGCCCGGGCCTCTTTGATCGTCTCCTCGCCCCGGGATACCGCGAGCGTCACGTCGGTATAGTTGTCGTCCCGCACGTACATCAGCGCTTCTTCATCATCGGGGTCGATGATCTCCGGCAGCCACCGCTCGGCATAGTCCTCCGTCAGGCGTTTCAGCCCGGGAATGATATCCATCGATGAATACACAGAGCCCCAGACACAGCTGAAGTCATATTTGTTCCAGCAGGGGAAATAGACGCTCAGCCCATTGACCCTCTCCGCGTTGCTCCAGGAGCGGATCACAAGATCCTCCAGAGCCTCACGAAGCGGCCCGGCATCCCAGGTACCGTCCTTCTCCAAAAGCGCCGCCCAGTCCTTCAGGTCCACCAGATCCATATACACTTCTGAGCGGTCTCCCACTTCCGCAGCCGCTTCCCGCGCCTGAAGAAGAACATCGAACACTTCCGGCATCAGAGCATCGATCGCGCCGAAAAAATCATCCATCGCCTTCTCCGCGCGCTCCCAGCGTGTCAGATCCAGACAGGAGATCGCCACATCCAGGATCTCCTCTTCCATGGACCGCGCGAAGGCGTCCGCGATCACTTCCCCCGCTCGGGCACCGTCACGGGATCCCGAAAGGTCTCCCAGAAAGCTGTAATCCCATCCTCCGGAGGGCTCGATCTCCTGGGACGCGACCATGACTTCCGCGTAAGGCGCCATGGCGCCCGCCACCTCCGCCGAAGCCATCATACAGGCGTCAAAACCCACGAAAAGCAGGCGTTCTTTCGCGAACATCGTCTCGTGAAGAGCCCGCGTCATCTCCTCCAGGGTCAGCCCGTCCATGACGCCGCCGACCTCATACCTTTCATCGAAGCAGACCCCCGCCAGAGGCCCGCCCCCGTGGCTCCAAAGGATCAGGGCGTACTTTTCCGCCGGGAAGGCTTCCGACGCCGTCTGAAGGAAATCCCGCAGTGTATCGGCTTCCCCCATGGATACGCCCGGTGTCTCCCACTGTGTTTTAAGGCCCTCGCCGGTCACCAGGGACACGATGTTTTTGTCCGGATCCAGGCCGTTATGCCACTCATGGGAGCCGCCGGTCATCACGACCACGTTCACTTCGCCGTGATCCGGTACGGCTCTCATCATTTCCTCTATATCAGCTGAGGCCGTCCCGCCCCGGGTCTCCAGATCGGAGCCCGCCATATAGATCATCACCGTCAGGCTCCGCGTTTCGGGCAGTGCCTGAAAAGGCAGCATGATGAGAACTGCCAAAAGAATGGTCACAGTCCTGAGTCGCACGCTACATCCTCCACATACCTCTCCCGGAGGCACCCCTTGTTTCGCATCTGTCGAAGAACGCAAAGCGGTCTTATTTTCTGAAAAGGGTCAAAACGGCCTTAGTCAGCCGCTGGCCATAGTTGAATCTCTTTCCACCGTCCGTATGGATACCCAATACCTTATAGGCTGTGGTATAGATCGGGCCCCCGCTTTCACCGGCCTGCGTATCCGTTTCGTATCGTATACGTGTTTCGTCCATCACTCGGATCCTGCCCTTGCCGTACTTCAGGCTTCTCCCCAGGGAATAACCGGCCACATAGCAATTCCTGTTCGTCAGCTTTTTATCGCTCAGCTGCCATTGGGGCGCCAGATAGCCGGTCCTGGCACCGATACTGACCGGGAATTTGATGACCGCGTAGTCCTTTTCCACCAAAACGGTCTTGTTGAAACGCGTACCCAGATAAGCGGTGAACTTGCCGCTGTACACATAATAGGAAGTCGATCTGGCATGATCGTAACCAAAGAAAAAATCGATGTATCGGGCCGGTGAGTGATGGTCTGTACAGTACAGGCAGTGTGCCGCAGTCAGCATCCTGCATCTGGACGCCATAAAACCGGTACCCAGTGCCCAGCATCCGCACTTATACTCCACTTCCAGCAGAGCCATGGCCGTATAGGGAAATTTGCCGCAGTTCCTGATACGGATACGGGTATCTTTGCCGATGATGCTCTCCGTGGTCTTCTCCAGCCCCTCGGGGATATAAGCTTCCTCATCCGGGATCGACTCCCTGATGAACGGATCGTCAAGCTCCTCCGTCACATCGACATATACGATCTGAACGTTGCTTTCCCTGACTTCTGCCCGGACAGGGAGTGAAAAAGTCCCCATGAGGATCACCGCTGTTATCAGTGCAGAGATCAGCCTGTTCATTGTTTCTGTCCTTTCCGTAGTGAACTGTTTAAGGTCAGTCTAATCAGCATTTTGATCGATGTCAATCTATTTCAGAAAAATACACCCGTTTTCGTTCTGCGGTGATCATTTTCACCCTCGTTTTCACCCGGTAATCAGATCCCTATCAAAATAAAGGGCTGCCCCGTACGGGGCAGCCCGATCGAACTCAAGTATCCGTCAGGGATTATATTTTGCCTGGGTATACAGCGTTTTGACGCGCTTGGACAGGCGATGCGCATGGTTCCAATCCTGGTAAACAGACGCGGAATGATGGATCGCGACGATCTGATAGCTGGAGTTGTACACAGGGCCGCCGCTCTGGCCGCCTTCGGTATCCATCTGATACTTGATGTGGTTGGCGTCCTCGATCTTGACCTTGCCCTTGCAGTAGCTCAGGTTGCGGCCGCCGGGATAGCCGGCCACATAGAGGGTCTTGCTGGTGTAATAGCTGTTCGCTTTCTGCCAGAGGGGCTTCATATAACCGGTCTTGCTGCCGACGCTGGTGGGGAACACGACCACGCCGTAATCATAAGAGCTGTCACCGCCGGTATAGCCCTTGGTGACCCACTGCCAATACCTTCCGGTATACTTATAGTAGGAAGTCCCTTTCCTGGAATTGTAACCGAACCAGAACTCGCACTTGGAAGCCCAGGTCCTGTGCTTCTGGCAATACAGGCAATGAGCAGCCGTGAGTAACTTGGTCTTGGAGACCATGGTGCCCGTGCCGACATACCAGCCGCCGCAGCAGGGGAGATAAAAACGCATCCTGGCCATGGTGGTGTAGGGGAATTTGTTGCAGTTCGAGATCTTTACGCGGTTATCTTTGCCGATGATCTTTTCGGAAGCCTTCTCGAGCCCTTCGGGGCAGAAATAGTCTTCCTCTTCTTCCGCATCCTCAAAAAGGATATCTTCCGCGTCCACGTCAATGATGCCGCAGCCGGCGGGAGTAGCCCATTCGCCCTCTTCCGCTACAGCCGGGATCACCGCCAGGCTCATAAGGCTCGCGAGGATCAGGATCAGTGCCAACAGTTTTTTCATGGTTTTTTCTCCTCTCAAAAGATTATAATATTATCCGAGATTAATATTATCTGAGATCACAAGGCTATTTGCTCCACAGTTTTTTGACCGCAGTCGTCAGGCGGTGCGCCATATTGTAGGAACTGTTCTCCGCGATATTGATCGCCACGGAATACTTGTCGTCATCGTAGAGAGGGCCGCCGCTGGAACCGCCCTGAGTGTCCAGGGTGTACTTCAGATGCGTGTTGTTCAGGACATAGACCTTACCCTTCTGCTTTTTGAGGATGCCGGCGTGATATCCGGCCAGGTTGAAGGACTTCTTGTTCGCGGCGTAGTTCCAGCGGATACCCAGCCAACCGGTCTTGGTGCCCACATTGCTCTTGAACTTGATCACGGCGTAGTCGTTGACGACGGTATAGTCGCGGCCTGTGAACTTGGTGCCCACATAGAACGTGACGGAGCTGCTCGTCTTGTAATAGTACTTGCCGTTCTTGGCATTATAGCCGAAGTAGAATGTGGCGGTCTTCGCGGGCGAGGAGCACTTGTAGCAGTACATGCAGTGGGCAGCCGTCAGCATTTTGTTTTTGCCCACCATGAAACCCGTGCCATACCAGCTGTGCCCGCACTTGGCGGTGACCACGATCTTGGCCATGCAGCAGTAGGGATAATTGCTGGGATTGATCACCCTGGCGCGGTTGTCCTTGCCGAAGATCGTCCTGTCCAGTTCTTCGGGGATATAGGGCTCGACATCCGGAACAGGCTCATCGAATTCAGGGTGTTCTTCCTCTTCGGTCACATCCACATAAACGAACTCGACATTGCCTTCCGGATCAACGGCCGCTTCCTCCGCCAGAGCCGGCAGGAACACAGTGCCCGTCAGGGTCATCAGGGCCAAAAAGAGCGCGATAAGTTTCTTCAGCTTCATGCTATCCCCCCCTCGCTGATGCGTGCGACGAACTATGCTCCTTCTTTCGAATTATACTCCCGGGCGGCACCTTCGGTCAAGGCACAGCACGGCTTTCAGCACCGTCCTCTCAGGCGTTGTCATGCGATTTAATGTTTTTGTAACAAAGAGTTTATCTGAATTTAACAGCTGTGCCGTAGGCCATGACCTCGGCCGCGCCCTGCATGATACCGGATGTCGCGTAGCGGACCGCCACCACCGCGTCCGCGTTGAGGCCCCGCGCCTCTTCTTCCATCCGCTGCGTCGCCAGGGTACGGGCGTTCGCCATCATCTCGTTGTACTTTTTGAGCTCGCCGCCCACCAGGGTCTTGAACCCGGCACCGATATCCCTGAAAGCGTTGACGGTCTGCACGGTGCTGCCCTTGACCAGGCCGAGCACCTCGATATCCTTCCCCGGGACGTGATCTGTTGTGACGATCAGCATGATTTTGATCCTCCTTGTCGTTGATGATATCTATACCGGCACGCGCTCAAAGCGCGGAGCCTTTGTATTCATGAAACACGTTCACACGTCATGTCCGTCAGGGCCAGGCCGAGAAGGGGCACAGGGTCCGCCGTCGGGTCGATCCAGTATCTCACGGCTTCATCGGGAAGGATGAGAGGCATCCGGTCATGGATGAAGCGGACGCTCTCCCCCGGCTCCCTCGTGAGGATGACGAAAGAAGGGAGGCCGTTTTCCGGGCGGTAGAGGCCGCACAGCCATGTGACACGCGTGTCCCGGGGGCGGATCAGGTATTTATCGCCGGCGCGCCTGCGGCCCGCGGCGTCCGTCACGTGTTCCCACTCGAAATACCCGCAGGCGGGCAGGGCGCAGCGGTGGGCCCTGAAAGCCTCGCTGAATGCAGGCTTGTCCGCGGCCGTCTCCGAGCGCGCGTTGATCAGGAGCGACCGTCCTTTGAATCCCCACCGCATGGGGAATACCGCGGGTCTTCCCGTTTTTGTCACGGCGCGGGCCGGGACCACACACCCCGGAGCGGCTTCCCCGCTCCTTGCCACCGGGGCGTCCGGGGGGATCAGGGACTGAAGGGGCGAACGCTCCATCGCGGCCACCATGGCGCTCAGTTCCTCATTATCCCCGATATAGTACCGAGCGCACATTTCCTTCACCCCCCGATATCGACCGACCGAATTTCTTTCCGGTCTCATTATAACGGAAACACGGCGCCTGTCAAGGTTTCAATGCACCCACAGGGCGCGGGCGGTCCCCCTCCGGCTCATCAAAACAAAAAACCAGAGCAGGAACATCCGAGAGGCCGATTTCACTTGCCATGATCCGCCGCTCCGGGATATAATAGATTTGCGCTCGTATCAGGCAGAGTAGCTGAGACGGTCATATGTTCCGCGGACGGGGAGTTGCCGCGGAACACCGCGGGACCATAGGCCCGCCGCCGTCCCGGCGCATCCCGCTGCTCCAAGCTCCGGCTGCCTTTTGAGACGGGTATCCCCGCAAGGAGGTCGCCGGTATGACAAACGATCAAAGTTTCACCCATCCCTTTTCACGGGCTTACTGGAAGGCCGCGGCCGATGAGCTGAAGGACACGCGCATGCTCATCTTCGCCGCCCTGATCGTGGCCCTGAGGGTCGCTCTCAAATCCCTGAGCATCCCCATCGCGGCGGACCTGTATATCAATATAGGTTTTTTCGCCAACGCCTTCGGATCCATGGTATACGGGCCGGTGGTGGCGCTCCTGGGAGCCGCGGTATCCGACACCCTGGGAGCGATCCTGTTCCCGAAAGGGGCTTATTTCTTTCCTTTCATCTTCATCGAGATGGCCGGTTCCCTGGT
>CACZOZ010000440.1:0-9383 GCA_902782865.1 uncultured Eubacteriales bacterium | reverse complement strand
GGTCTCACTCAGGTCTATTAACAATATTAACGCATATCAGGGAACAAATCAAGGCTTTTCACGCTTATCAGATCTGCTGCTCCATTTTTGTATTATATTTTTGACGGCTTGCGCGCGGATAATAAAGATGATATACTCTAGGTCACTTAAAGGAGGTGGAAGCCATGAAGTACGAGTGCCCGTGCGGTTACATCTATGATCCCGAGGTCGGTGATCCGGACAGCGGCATCGCCCCCGGCACTGCTTTTGAGGACATTCCCGAGGATTGGGTCTGCCCCATCTGCGGCCTTGACAAAAGTGCTTTTACACCCGTTGAATGAAACTGAAACTCAGTCTCGGAAGTAAGACCTGTTGCCGGAGGCAGCAGGTCTTCTTATCGATGAGCGAACCTTTATGGAGGTCATATGTCCTTTGTTGACAGAGCACCGCTGACCGCGAAAGCAGGAAACGGCGGAAACGGCTGCGTATCCTTTCACAGGGAAAAATTCATCCAGAACGGCGGCCCTGACGGCGGAGACGGCGGAAGAGGCGGCGACATCGTCCTGTATGCCGACGAAAACATGCATACGCTTCTTGATTTCCGTTTCCGCTCCAAGTATGCCGCGGAAAACGGCCAGGACGGCGCCAGCAATTTCAGGATAGGCAAAAGCGGTGAACCCCTCACGATCAAAGTCCCCGTGGGAACTGTCGTGAGAGATAAGACCAGCGGGATCATCGTCGCCGATATGCAGCCCGCCGGAAAAACGAAAGTCATCCTCAGAGGCGGCCGGGGCGGATGGGGCAATTCCCATTTCGCCACGCCCACACGCCAGGCGCCTCAGTTCGCGAAGCCCGGGGGTAAGACTGCCGAGCACGACTTCATCCTTGAATTGAAGACGATCGCTGACGTGGGCCTGGTCGGTTTTCCGAACGTGGGCAAAAGCACTCTGCTCTCCAGGCTGACAGCCGCCAAACCTAAGATCGCCGATTATCATTTCACGACTCTCACGCCCAACCTCGGCATCCTCCGCCGATATGACAAGGATATCATCATCGCGGACATCCCCGGCATCATCGAAGGTGCCTCCGAAGGCGCGGGCCTCGGTTTGGATTTTCTCCGTCATGTGGAGCGTACCAGGATGCTGCTGCATGTGGTGGACGCCTCCGGCATCGAGGGCCGCATCCCCACCGAGGATGTGGAACTGATCAACAACGAGCTGAAAAAATACGGGGAACTGTCTCAAAAACCCCAGATCCTCGTGGCGAACAAAATGGATCTTCCTGACGCTCAAGCCGGCCTGAATATGCTCAAAGAAGCCTATCCCGACACCTTGATCGTCCCGATCAGCGCCGCGGATATGAAAGGGATCGATCAGCTGATCGACGTGGTTTTCGATACGATCAAAGATCTCCCGGAACCCGAACCCTTCGAAGAGGAAGAACTGCTTCCCGACGAGCTTCAGGACAGCAGCGGATTTACGGTCTCGTTCACGGACGGCAAATACATCGTATCCGGTCCCGGCGCGGAGCAGCTGATCAACAGTGTCAATTTCGGGGATGAAGACAGCATGAACTGGTTCCATCGCATGATGCGCCGATCCGGCATCATCGACGAGCTCAGGCGGTGCGGCGCCTCAGAGGGCAGCACCGTTTCGATCGAAGGCATAGAATTCGATTTTGTGGAATAGGAGGTCATCATATACAGTATGCTGAACATCACAAGCAAACAGAGAGCTTTTCTGCGCAGCATGTGCAATACGATGGATGTGACCCTTTTCATCGGCAAGGAAGGGCTGGAAGAGCATATCCTGAAGGAAGCGGATATCCAGCTTGAGGCCCGGGAGCTGATCAAATGTGCCATTCAGCGCGGCGCGGATGTCACCGCCCGGGAAGCATGCGGTATCATAGCCGACGAGCTCGACGCAGCGCCGGTCCAGACGATCGGAAGCAAATTCTGTTTATACAGGCCGCATCGGAAAAAAGATCCGACGATCATTCTTCCGTGATCCGCTCGCGATCGAGGCTCTCCATCTGATCCAGCAGATCGAATACTTCTTCAAAGGACCCGGCTTCATTGATCCGGGTCCTTATCTTTGCCGCGCCGCGGACACCGGAAATGTACCAGCCGAAATGCTTTCTCATCTCCAGCAGCGCGCGGTGCTCTCCCCGCTCCTGTGAGAGATATTCGGCATGTTCCCTCGCTGTTTCAAGCACCTCAGCAAGGGAGGGGCGCTGATATTCCGTACCGCTCAGGGCGCACTTGATCTCCCTGAATATCCAGGGGTTCCCCAGAGCGGCCCTTCCGACGGCGATCCCGTCACAGCCGGTCTCCTTCAGAGCTTTTTTCGCAGTCTCGCCGGAAGTGATGTCACCATTTAATATGATCGGGATCCGCGATGCCGCTTTGATCGAGCCCACCGCGTCCCAGTCAGCCGTGCCGGCGTAAAACTGCCTGCGCGTCCTGCCGTGTACGGTCACCCACGCGATGCCGCTTTCTTCGGCGATATGCGTAAGCTCAGCCGCGTTCAAATGCTCCTCATCCCATCCCAGACGGATCTTCAGTGTCACAGGCAGGCGGGATGCCCTGACGCATTCTTCCATGATCCTGCCGGCCAGAGCGGGCTTGAGCATCAAAGCGGAACCGTTCCCGCCCCCCGTCACTTTATGTGCCGGGCAGCCCATATTGATGTCGAAACCGCAGAAAGACCCCCGATCCTGCAATTTGCCGATCGCCTTGACGAACCATTCAGGTTCGCGGCCGAACAGCTGGCAGAATACCCTGCCCTCCCCGGGGAACACCTTGAGCATATAGGCATAGGCATGGCTCTCCTTCGGAGCCGTCATATATCCCTGGGCACTGACCATTTCCGTCGTCGCGTAATCACAGCCCTGCTCAAAGCAAAAGCGCCGGCAAATACCATCGGTCACACCGGCCATCGGCGCCAGAAAGATCATGGGCGCCTTTGTATCATCCATCATCATTTTCCCGTCAGCACTGCCTCCTGCTGAAGACTTCTTATGATCCACTGCTCATTTTCCCGCGTCAATACCGCCTTATACCGTATCCTGTTCCACGCCGGCGGTGTATTCCCGAGGCCCATTTCAGACGCCATTCCCCGCTTCGATGCCTGAAGACGCCCGTCAATGCCTTCGATGCTCTCGACAAAAGTGGCTCTGGCCACGTCGTCCCAGGGCCAGCACCATACGAATTCCATTTGCAGACGGTGATCGATACCGGTGATCGAATAATAATTCGTGTAGACGCTGCCCTCTTCCCTGACAGTCCTCAGCATGTCATCCCGATCGATATAAGCGGGTGAAAAATAACTGTTCAGGACACTCTCATCCTCCCCCATCATGACGACCTGGGCGCGCTTTGCCATCCCGTCTTTCAGGAGCACATAGATATTGGACGCGTTCATGGAAAAATAAAAGACCGTCACCAGGATGCCCAGCACACACACGCATATCAGCAGCCTGGAAGCGATATGCCATATCATTCTTCTTAAGTACTTCATATCAAAACCTCACGATCCCCGGAACGAGCCGTTTCCTTACGCATATAACGATGCGGCGGCCGAAAGCATTCCGTGGACAAAAACATCATTTCTCACGCCGCAGGCCCTCCTTTGGGGGCCAGGTTCCGGAGGCACGACCCGTATCGGATTATACCGTATGTCATGTCCTTTTTCAACCGGTGGCCGAAAACGCCCGCTGATAAATATCAGTGGAACGCGATTGACAACTTGCGTAACTTGCATTATAATCGATATGCAAGTTACGCAAGTCAAAGGAGGCGTTATCATGACCTTTGGTGAGAAAGTGCGCTCGGCACGCATCGCGATCGGCATCACTCAAAGAGAACTGGCTGAAAGGACCGGCATATCCCTGCGCACGATCCAGAACTACGAAAGCGGCGAACGCATGCCAAAACAGAGGGAATATTACACCTTTCTGGCTCAGGCGTTGAGGGTGGATGTGAACGAGCTGAAGGAACAGGACGCGCAGATGAGTCTTCCGCGGTACGAGAGCGAACGGAGCTTTCCGAAGGACATCCGCAAACTGCTTGACGATATCGTCGGCCTCTATTCCGGGGGAACGCTGGCCGACGAGGATATGGATGCCATGATGAAAGCCATCCAGGACGCATATTGGATCGCGAAGGAAAACAACAGGAAGTACACACCCAGGAAATACCGCCGTGATGCCGACAAAAGCAGGTGATACGGTTGAAAGATGACGAGATAATCAGGCTGACGGATGACCTGTACCGCTGCTATAAGACCCGCGATCCGTTTGAGATCGCCCGTTCCGGCGGCATCCATATCATGCTGAGAAACGACTTCTCAAAACAAAAAGGGGCCTTCGCGATGGTTTCCCGTAACCCTTTCATTTTCCTGAACGGGAATCTGCCGGACGAGACCCTGAGGATCGTCTGCGCTCATGAATTGGGGCATGCGCTCATGCATCGGGATATCGCTGCCAGGCCGTTTCTTGAATTTGAGCTCTTCGCGTCCGCCGACCGTCTGGAATATGAAGCGAACTGTTTCGCGGCGAGCCTGTTGATGGACGCGAAAGACATCGCTGCCGAAGCAAAAGAAGGGCTGGATGCAGCGCAGATAGCGCGCATGCATCACAGCCACGTCGATCTTGTATTGATCCTGATGCATCTGATCAACCAGCAGGGCAATCGTTTCAGCCTGCCGCGTCCCGTGGATCAGCGGTTCATGGGAGACATCGAAAACCACGCCGGCTCGTTATAAGGCCCTGTTTATTTATTGTCGTAATACATGGAGAGGTCATCCTCAGGCTCGGTAAAGTCGGCATATCCGCTGGGGATATAACCCCTGGCCGCCCGGCCGCCGATCGTGGTCTCGATATAATCCCAAACCATGCCGTTCTGATTCATGACCGTCGTAAGGTAAGTCACTTTATCTCCGGCCCCGAGCGTCGTCATGGTGGTCGCCGTCTTCATCGGGTCATCCGTCACGGAGCAGCCCTGCAGGATCGTCGCGGGAGCGTAGCTGAACTGCAGCTGCACATTGATATTGGGATAGCTGGTCATTTTCGCGCTGCTGCCGTAACCGACACGGATCGAACCGTTATTGGTCTCGTAATACAACAGGAGCCAGCCGTTTTCCCAGCCAGCGGCCCAGACCGCGCCGTTGGTGCTGACAAGCGCTTTCCCGTTGGCCCCGCGCCACGCCGCTTCACTCGGCGCGGAATAGATCGGGATCTGCTGGCCGGTCTTCATGTCGACATACGAAAATCCGGTCAGGCTCCATTTCCCGGGAGGGGTCAGCTGGCGGTAGCAGCGCTTTTTCGCGTCGTGCCCGTGCTCCCCCATCGCCTCTTTCTCGGCGATGACTTCTTTGATCAGGTAATAGTTCTTCCATTCAAGGTCGGATACCCTCGGCATGACAGCCTTTCCGTTGTCCGGATTGGCGTTGGGCTTGTACCAGGGCATGGCCCTGAACCAGTTGTCATATTTGCCGCCGGCTTTGAACACATAACCGTAGCGCGCAAACAGTTCATTGAAGATGAAGCTCAGGGATTCCCTGTCCCATTTGTGCAGTTCTTCTTTCGTCAGCAGGCGGGTATTGCTGTCGGGGATCAGGTAGAGATCATCCGCGAGAGCGCCTTTCGGGAGAAAGCAGACCACGCATGCCAGCACGCACAGCATCGCCAGGAACCTTTTCATTTTGGACCTCCTTATGAATAGTAAAAGATCATAGAACGAGGATTCTTAAGTATTACAGTATATCTGTTCTGAGCCCTGAGTCAAGGCCTAACTCAAACGATCCGCATCCTTAAGACCCGAGATCCCGCTCAAATATCACGGCTCGGATATTATGATCCGATATCCGTGTTTTTTATTTCCCCGATGTCCGCGCCGGCGATCTCCTCATCGGTCACCTCTTCGCTCTGAGGCCTGAGGCTCATCCCGGCGGTGTCCGTTACGGGCAGGCTGAAAACGATCGCGCCTGCCTTGGTGCCGGGGCCCGCGTCATGGATGATCCGCCGCATCATTTCGTTCTTGTTTTCCGACGCCGCGACGATGAATATCACATCTTTTTCGCTCGCCAGGGAAATTCCGAGGAACTGCTCCGCTTTCTGCATGCCCGTGCCTCTGGCGTGTATAACAGTCCCGCCCCGGGCTCCCGCTGCCCGGGCAGCCTCCATGACCGTCTCGCTGTATCCCTGATTGCTGATCACGATCAGCATCTCCTGTTCGGTATTCTTCAAGACTGTTTCCTCCCCCTTGACATATCCCTGTCCGTCCGTCACAAACATCAGCTCCCGTTTCCCGCCGAATGCGGATAAGGGAACGATATACGCGATGCCCACACCGGGCGCCTCGATCCTCAGCCTGACGGACATCGCCTTTTTCGCTTCAAGCCATTTTCGGCCGGTCACGATGGTCATGACGACGGCTTTTTCCGTCTCATCGATCGCCAGATACTTGAGGATCTGTTTGTTTGCAGTACCGTGACCCAGCGAGATCAGGTGTGTTTCCAGTCCTTTATCACGGTACATCTTGATAAAGTCCGGGAGCCTGTCACGGCCTGTCACCGTCATCATCAGGTAAAGTTCTGACTGTTTGAGCATTTTGCGATCGGCCCCCTTTCATTACAGATCGATCACCGCGTCATCGGGCAGATCGGCAAACAGATCCACAGCCGTTTTGGCAGACACTTTCCTGCGTGTGCGGATCCGGTACAGTATGCCCAGAGCCTGAATGGTTATCAAGGGCGTCATGGCGACCAGTGCCACGACACCGAAAGCGTCCGTCGCCAGGTCGCCTCCCGCAGCGGTACAGCAGCCCATCGTCATCGGCAGCAGGAACGCCGCGGTCATCGGGCCGGACGCGACCCCGCCGGAGTCGAAGGCGATCGCCGTGAAGATCCTCGGCGATATGAAACTCATGGCCAAAGCCAGGACATATCCCGGGATGATGAACCAGAGGACGCTGATGCCCATGAGGACCCGCATCATCGACAAGCCGACCGAGATGCCCACACCCACGCACATGCAGATCTGCAGGCTTTTGCCGGTGATGGCGCCGTCCGTCAGATCCTCCACCTGACGCATCAGCACATAGACCGCCGGCTCGGCTTTGACCACCAGATAGCCGATGACGACCCCTACGGGTACGATGATCCAGCTCACGCTCAATCCGCCGATGACCTGTCCGAGATATACGCCCGCCGGCATGAACCCGTAGTTGGCGCCCGTCATGAAAACCGTCAGGCCGATGTATGTATAAAACAGTCCCAGCATGATCCTTGAAAGCTGGTGACGGTTCAGCCGGATCATGATGAAATCCACGGCGAAAAAGAAGACCGTGATCGGCAGGATGGAGATAATCATCTCTTTCAGGTACTCCGGAAAGCCATTCCCGAAAAGCGTCCTGAGTTCCATCGTGTCGGGCACGTTGGTCACAACGATCGGTGAGTAATCTGCCCCGTTGGCGTTAAAGATCATACTCAGTATCAGTACCGCTATGATGGGCCCGACGGAGCAAAGGGCGACGAGGCCGAAGGAATCCTCGGAGGCGCTGCTGTCGCTGCGGATCGCGGCGATGCCCAGACCGAAGCTCATGATGAACGGCACGGTCATGGGGCCCGTGGTGACACCGCCGGAGTCAAAAGCCACAGCGCGGAAACTTTCCGGTGCCAGAAACACCAGGCCCAGGATCACCACATAGCACCCGAAAAGCAGCAGCCTCAGCGATATCCGGTAGAATATCCTGACCAGCGCCAGCACCAGGAACGCGCCGACTCCCAGGGCAACGGACAGGATCAGCACCATATTGGGTATGGCCTGGACCTGCTGCGCCAGCACCTGAAGGTCGGGCTCGGAGACGGTGATCAGGATCCCCAGTGCAAAACTGATGCTCAGGATCAGGGGCAGTTTCCTCGTGCGTGTGACGCTGGCAGCCACATGCTGCCCCATCGGTTCCATGGCCACTTCGGCGCCGACGGAAAACAGCATCATACCGCCGATCAGCATGGCTCCGCCCAGGAGGAAGCTGAGCATGGTCCCACTCGGGATAGGCGCCACGGTCACGCTCAGTATCAGGACCATGACCATGATCGGCAGCACCGCCGACAACGCTTCCTTCAGCTTTTCAAGCAGTTTTGACCTCAGTTCCATTTTATTCTCCCGTAACACGTTTCTCCGCTGCGCAGCATATCATCCGACCGCAGGCACCGCATCAATACAATGTCATGCTCAATACGCCGTAATACACCATCAGGCCCACGAGGAGCAGCAATTCCGTTTTCCAGCGCTTTACCAGCAGGCCGACACATTCCCGCATGAAGGCATTCGGCCAATACCACCATTTTGTTTTGCTGCCCATTCCTTCCGCGTGCAGGTCAGCCAGATTGGACCATACACCGCTCCGGAACACATGGTAATTCGTCGTAACGAAAGCTGTTTTTCCTCCGGGGCCCCTGCTCCGGATGATATCAAGGGATCGGGCCATGTTTTCAAAGGTATTCATCGACTGATCCTCCGGCAGGATCATTTCCTCGGGGATACCGTTTTCGAGAAGATACCGTTTCATCGCCATGGCCTCCGGCATCGGCTCATCCTTTCCCTGCCCTCCGGAAGGGATCAGAAGAGCCTCCTTTCCGCTCTTCTCTTTCTGGATACGCCAGAATTCGATCGCCCGGTCCGCCCGGCCCCTGAGCAGCGGCGGGAGCGTCCCGTCCGGCCTGAAATAGCACCCAAGGATGATGATATAATCCCTGTCATAGGATGGGATGTGGCGCGCGGCCCGGATCCCGCAGATGACCGCTCCCGTCAGCATACACTCAAAATACACAAAGAGCGTGGAGTATACATTCTCGATGGTGCTCCGGACCCTGTATTCCCATTCCGATCCGGAAAAATCGCGCATCACGAAAAATGCTCCGAAGAGACCGCCCGCGATCAGCAGGATACCGACGATGATGCCCAATACGTTTTTAAGCCCCGCGCGCTCGTGTTTTAAAAGAACGACATTGCTGAAGGACAGCGCCGCGGCAAAAAGCAGGGCCAAAGGCAGCGTGATCATCATAAAGTCGGAGCTGGACCTGTTGAGAGTCGAATAAGCACCGATCATGCTGTATCCCAGGGGATCCACCGCGTGGAGGATCGTGACCCGCAGCATGACAGCGCCGGTGAACAGCGAAAACAGAAAGAAACCCGCGTAATAGACCGATGAGTAAGAGTAAAACGCGCTCCCCTTCGCGGTAAGAAAACTCCACAGCATGATAACGCTGATCAGGAGAAAAAAGATCGTGATGGCCGCGAGCACGATCATTTCTCCGGTGAAACCACCGGTGTTTTTGTCATAAATGAAGCCGAACCGGTCGACCCGGAGAGCGACAGATCCCGCCCGGCCCTCCGCCCGG
>CACZOZ010000439.1:0-4328 GCA_902782865.1 uncultured Eubacteriales bacterium | reverse complement strand
GCGGGATCGGTGAAGGGTTCATACCTCTGTCTGATCGCACGGAAATCGTCAGATTTTCGTGCGCGGGGCTGTGCAACAGCCCAAGTGCCGTGTCGGATCATATTATCAGCCCGATCATTGAACTGTCCCCTGATCGTATTGAAAGGCTCACCGCCGCCAGATATCCCCGGGCAGTTCCTCCAGCCGGCGCACCAGGCTCATCAGGCTCTCCGACGCGTCATCGCGCCGCCAGATCACACCGATCGGCATGAAATGAGGCAGTTCCAGGCGGGCATAGTGCAGCCAGCGGTCCTTGGCCAGGCAGATATTGACGAGCATCACCCCGTGATCGGGCCGCAGCAGCCGTGCCGTTTCCTCCGCCGGATCAAGGCCTTCGCGGAATTCGATCCCGTACGGCGAAAGCAGCTGCCGCATGCGTTCTGAGAAAAAAGTGCTGTCACGATAGATCAGCACGGTCTCCCCTTTAAGATCATCCGGCCGGAGCACCTGTTTGGATGACAGGCGGTGCCCCCGATGCACGCAGGCATAGGCGCTGCCCGGGAACAGCATGCGGCAGTCAAACCCGTCCCGCTGAAAAACAGGCAGGGAGATATCCCCGAACATCAGGTCGATATCTCCGGCCCGAAGCAGTTCCAGCCCTTCCTCCGGGGCGTCGAAGGTGCGCGCCCGCAGCCGGGTATCGGCCGAATCCTGCCGCATCACCGCGTGATAGGCCTGGTACTCGCCCTGCACCATCAGCGCCGGAAAACCGACCACAAGAGGCCGCCGTGTCTCACTGTAGGGCCGCAGTTCCCGATACGCGGCGGCCATATCCTTCCAGAGCTGCTGTGCCCGGGGCAAAAAGGCCTGCCCCGCGGGCGTCAGCTCCGCCGTGTCCCGTCCGCGAAGGAACAGTTGGACGCCCATTTCTTTTTCCAGGGTATTGATCCGATGGGACACCGTGGGCTGCGTGAGAAACATCAGTTCCGCCGCCCGGGTGAAGGTCTTATACCGCGCGACCGCCAGAAAAGTCTCGATCTGTTCTTCGTTCATGGCGCTCCCTCCCCCTCCAGTATATCAGGACGGGGAGAGATCGTCCATAGAGATCTTCTATGGAAGCATAGAAATATGCCATTTGTGAGCGCGCGCCCCTGACGGTATAATCATTCCGATCTTAAAAACCGAAAGGAGCGATCCCCATGAAAAAGTTTCTCTGTGCGCTGTTTGTCCTGACGCTGGTGTGCGGCCTGGCTGCCGCCGAGATCGTGGATACCTACACCGGCGCTTCCCTGACCAAGAGCTTTGTGGAGGGCGAGGAACTGGACGCGCTGGCCGTGACCCTCAGCGAGAGCGGCGCCGATATCGCCACCAAAGCGCAGACCGAAGCCGAAGGCTACCAAAGGATGTACGGCAGCCATGTGCAGATCATGTCCGTCAATCCGGACGGTTCCATCGGCATGTCCACCATCGGCTACTGGCGCTATGTGAACAACCGTGAGGGCGGCATGGACGCTGTCATCACCGCCGGCGACTGGCAGTTCACAAAGCGCGGCGAGGGCGCGGACCAGGTGGTCATCCAGCTCACTGAGGGCCAGAACGCGCTGAACCTGTATAACGCGGGCGTCGGCGGCCGCACCTCCCTGCTGGTGAAACTGGAGAATACCAGCTACCTGCTGCACCTGAACATCACCGACATCCATGTGCAGGAATTCGATCAGGCGGCTTATGACGCCGGTGAATTCGCCAGCGGATACAGCGGAGCCGACCGTCAGGCCCGTTCCTTCTACTTCACTTTCGATGTGCTGAGCATCGAAAAGACCAACCAGCTGATCTTCTGATCGGGAGCAAAAAAGGAGCTCAAGGCCCCATGAAAAGCAAAAGCGCGGGCCCATGCCGGAAGGATGGAGCGCCGCGCCGATGAAGTGGTTTTGAGTTGGTTGTCAAAGGCCCTGTCCGGCCGAGAGATCGCGGCCGGGCAGGGCCTTTTTCAGTCGATCAGGCGCCGGCATCATCAGCACCGGATCTTCCCCTGTATTCCACGCACAGCATGGTGAGGTCGTCGAACTGCCCGGCATCGCCCGTGAAGGCGTTCACGTCCTCCCGGACCATACGAAGGATGCCCTCGGGATCGCGGCCCGCGGCGCGGTCCAGCGCTTTTTCCATCCGCTCGAGCCCGTAGAAGCTGCCGTTCTCGTCGTTGGCTTCCGGCACCCCGTCGGTGTAGACGAACACCGCGTCCCCGGGCGTAAGGCGGATCTCATAGTCCTGATACCGGGCCTGCTCGATCGCGCCCAAAACCATGCCGTGCCGGTCCTTGAGCATATGGAACGCCCCGTCCTGTCCCCGTATGAAGGGATACTCGTGGCCGGCGTTGGCGCACCTCATCACCCCGGTGTCCAGGTCCAGGATGCCCAGCCACACGGTGACGAACATCCTGGACTTGTTGATGTCACACAGCCGGGCGTTCACATCGCTCAGTATCGCGGCGGGGGTCCCGCCCTGCCGGGCCCGGACGGACAAGAGGATCCTGGACGACATCATGAACAGCGCCGCGGGCACGCCCTTGTCCGAGACGTCCGCGATCAGCAGCGCCAGGTGTGTTTCATCGATCAGGAAGAAGTCATAGAAATCCCCGCCCACTTCCCTGGCCGGCGCCATGCAGGCGTAGAGGTCGAAATCCTCCCGGTCCGGGAACGCGGGGAAAACATCCGGCAGCACGGACGCCTGGATCCGGGCCGCGGTGCGCAGCTCCGTGCCGACGCGCTCCTTTTCGGCGGTGACCAGGGCCAGATGCTCCATGTTGTCCACGATGCGCTCCTCCATGGAGCGGATCTCCCGGTACAGGTCGCCGACCTCATCGTCGGCCTTGAGATCCAGCCGGATCACATCCTCCCGGGTGACGCGCTCATCCGCGTCCCGGGCAAAACCGGTGGCGGCGGCCGCCAGTTTTTTAAGCGGCCTTGTCACGGTGCGGCGCAGCACGATCACACCGCACACGATCGCGGCCGACAGAAGGAAGACGACGAACAGAAGGCTCTGCCGCAGGAAAGTACCGCGGGCCCTGACGATCTCCGTCATGTCGATATCCACCCCGGCGGCGGCGATGGGCTCTCCCGTCACAGGGTCCGGGATCGGCGCCATCATCGTGCAGAGCCAGCCGAATTCCGAGCGGTACACCGTGGGCGGGATGGCCGCGTTGTCCGGATAGGAGGCGAACTCTTCGATGGGCTTTTCCGCCGTTCCCACCAGGGTGAGGGGTTCATCCGGATCGGCGATGTTGTACGTGACGCCGTCCACATCGATCTGATAGTACGCGCTGTCCACGCCGAAGAACTGCACGATCGCCCTCAGCGCGTCCGAGATCTGCTGCCAGTCATCCAAAAGGTTCCAGGGCGCCTCCCCGGCGGCCGCATCGTCATCGGCGGGGTCCCCCTCCGGGTCATAAATGAAATAGTATCCCGGCCGGCTCAGCATCCATTCCCTGATGATCCCGTCGTCCTTATTCTCCGCGGCCCGGTCCCGGACCGCGCGGAACGCGTCGGTATCCACTTCCCGCCAGAAGTGCGCCAGGAGATTCGGATCGATATTGTTCGCGCCCGCCAGCGCCGCCCGCTCCAGCTGCGACCGGTACCCCTCGTCCACCCGCCGGCAGAACACGTGATAGCTGATCGCCGTCAGGCCCAGCGCCACGACGAGGATGCTGCCGATCAGAAGGATATTCAGTTTCAGCTGCACCGGGCGTCTGCGCGGCTGCCTTTTCATATTTCGTTCCTCCCGCTGTCCTGACGCTGACGGTCCTCCCCCGGTCATTCGATCGTGAGGATATCCAGGAACCCCACCACATCAAAGACATCGCGGATGATGCTGTTCACATTCGTGAGCACCATCGTTTTGTCCGCCGCTTCCATGTCCTGCTCAAAGGCGAGCAGCACCCTGAGGCCCGCGGAGGAGATGTAGTCGAGCTTTTCCAGATCCAGGGTGAGGCGGTCGATCCCGGGGAGCAGCGGCGATATCTCCGCCTCGAACCCGGGCGCGGTGTTGCTGTTCATCTGCCCGGCCAGCCTGACGGTGAGGGCGCGGCCCTCCTGTACTTTTTCGAACTCCAGTTTCGGGACAGTGTTCCTGTGCATGGTGCCATCTCCCTTCAAAATGATACGGTGTCTCAATACCGATACCGGTTTTTGTATTTTTTCAGCGCGAACATCGTCACGAAAGCGCTGATCGCCTCCGCCGCCGGCCACGCGGCCCACAGCCCCGGGCCTCCGAACAGCGCCGTCATGCCGTAAAGGCACGCCGTGAGCACGGCGAAGGAGCGGATCAGCGACAGCAGCCCGGAGACCACCCCGTTG
>CACZOZ010000438.1:0-2888 GCA_902782865.1 uncultured Eubacteriales bacterium | reverse complement strand
GTGGTGAGAAAGGCCCGGTTTTTCTGATACTCGCAGCCCCAGCGGCCGGCGAAATGGGTCAGGCGCCAGGCCCTGCCCCCGGGCAGATGCCAGGCGGCGCTCTTCATCCTTTCAAGAAGAACGGGGCTGTCCCCGTCGTTTTTGATCACCAGCCACCGGCTCAAAAGGGGCAGATCCCCCCAGGCCCGGTAGTGCATCTCCAGGGTGACGCGGCAGGCCGGGTCCTTCGCGGTCACCGTGAGGTGATCGGGCGAGACGGTGTGGCTGACATACTCCGGCCGCGGCCCGGCGATCCCGTCCGCGCGGCGGATCCATATGACGGGATCGGAAAAGTCCCCCGGCTCGCGGCAGGGCACCTCGGCGAGGCCGACGCCCGGATCGTCCACGCCCTTTAAGGGCGCCGCGGGCAGGAGCTCTTTTTCGGCGAGTGGATACAGGGAATCATCCCGCGTCAGGGCCGGGCCCCAGTACAGATGGCGGATCCGGCCGTCCGCGGCGACGCCGAAGGCGTAGCTCATTCCCGGAAAGGAAAGGTGAAAGATCCCGCGCGTGCCGTCGTATCGTATATCCATGATGATCATCCTCCGTGATGTGATTATAGCGTCCGCCGCGGCCTGAGGCAAGAGGCAGCTTTCCGTTCCGCGGGCCCCGGCGCGGCGAACGGGTGAGAAATGGTTTCACAGAGACTGGTAAATAATGTCAAAACACCGCTTCGGGCCTTGCGTATCAAGGGCTGAGGCGGTGTTTTGCATGACGTGGAAAACGCGTTTTTTTATTGATACGATGTTTATACGATACCGGATCGGAGGAGGAGCGTGACGTATGGAGAGACCGAAACGCCGCGGGCGGGATCAGGGCTTCCGCCGCCTGGAGGGGCTGTACGAGGGATTTGTGAGCAGGCTGGAGGACTATGCCGCGGACGAGTGCTGTTTCCGCCGCCGGCTGGTGTCCCGGGGAAAGGACGCGCCGCCGGAGGAGATCGTGACGCTGGGAGCGGACCTCGACCAGATGAAGACCTATGTGCTGATCCTGGAGGAGACGGAAAAGCTGCGGCGCTCCCTGTACGCCCTGCCCGCCTGGGAGGCGCGGGAGAAGATCGCCGTGGAGCAGGCCAAGGTGAGGCTGATGGAAAAGAAGCTGGAGGATACCGGGGCCCCGGCGTCCGGGGTGGTCGTGCTGCCCGCGCCGCTGGGGGATGAGGCGGAGGAGGACGCCGTGGAGGTGTGACCGCGAAATGCGCAATATACGCAACATAAAAGAGGGGAGACGGGATCCGATGGTGTTGCGCAAAACGGGCAAAAACAGCCTAAAATAGGCGGATTTGTGTAACATAATGACGAACTTTACGAAAGATGTTGACAAAAAGACGCAACTTGTATCATGCTATATACGTAAGGAGGATCTTGCGCATGGAACGGAATGATCTGGCGAATATGGCCTACTGTCCCTACTGTGTCTCCCTGGGGATCAAGTACATCGTGTGCGAGGGCATGACGATCAACGACGTGAGCTGTCAGCGCTTTTCCAGCCCGCGCAAGCGGGAGATGTGGTATGAGCGGGTGTGCCGCAGCGAAAGGTACGCCCGGCTGTGCCCCATGGCGGCGGCGCTGAACGCCCTGCTGGACGATGAGGCGCCGGACGTGGCGGCGGCCGTGCGCCTGGTGGATCCCGCGGCGCGCGAGGCCGTGCGGCGGGAGAGGCACCGCCGGGGCCGCACCAAGCACCTGCGGCGGCTCAGGCGGGACGGGACCGGGAGAAGACGACGGGCGTGAAAACGGAGGAAAAAGAGCGATGCCGAATCGTATCCTGAAGGACAGCATCTGTGTGAGCGACAACCTGGACCGGCTGAACGCGTTCGAGGAGAACTTTTTCTACCGGCTGCTGGTGAACTGCGACGATTACGGGCGCATGGACGCGCGGCCGGCGGTGCTCAAGGCCCGGCTGTACCCCTTGAGGCCCCTGGAGCTGACCGTGATGGAGGAGGCCCTCGCGGCTCTTGAAAAGGCGGACCTGATCACGGTGTACACGGCCAGGGGGCTCAGATACCTGCAGGTGATCACCTGGGAAAAGCACCAGCAGGTCCGGGCCAAACGGAGCCGCTACCCCGGGCCGGAGGAGGGGACACCCTCCTCCGGGACAGGGGACTTGGGGGCCGTGACAGCACCGGACAGCGCCCGCGGGCAGAAGATATCATCGGACAGCGCGTGTCCCCGTAATCCAATCCATATCCAAAACGTATCCGTATCCGTATCCGGATCAGGATCCGCGTGGAGACCGCCCACATCGGCGGAGGTGGCGGATTACGCCGGGGAGCAGGGGCTGGAGATGGACGCGGAGCGGTTCGTGGACTTTTACACCAGCAAGGGCTGGCGTGTGGGCGGGGAAAGGATGGTGGACTGGCGGGCCTCGGCGCGCCTGTGGGCGCGGAGGAACGGCCGGGAGGCGCCCGCGGGCCGGGAGAAGAAAGTGAGCGCCCAGCGATATGACCAGCGGCAGTACACCGAAAAGGAGCTGGACGCCATCGCGGAGGACCCGATCCTCAGGGCCCTGGAGGCCTGCGGGGCGGGGAAAGACGGATGACGGGGACCGCTCTGAGGGCGGGGATGAGGACCGTCTGGGAGCCGCAGGCGAAGCAGAGGCTGTTCATGGAGCGGCCGGAGTATGAGGCGTTCTTCGGGGGCGCGGCGGGCGGCGGAAAGAGCGACGTGATCGTGGTGGAGGCTTTGAGGCAGGTGGAGGTGCCCTGGTACAAGGGGATCATCTTCCGGAAGACCTACCGGCAGCTGGGCGAGCTCCTGGAAAAGGCGGAGCGGTACTACCGGTACGCGGTGCCGGGGGCGCGGTACAACGGGCAGCAGAACTGCTGGAAGTTTCCGAGCGGGGCGAAG
>CACZOZ010000437.1:0-6852 GCA_902782865.1 uncultured Eubacteriales bacterium | reverse complement strand
GTAATTGACGGGCACGCGGGGAGCGATCGACGATTCACCGCCATCGGAGACAACGCGGACGCGCTGATCCGTTTCATCGACGACAGCCTCGGCGGCAGCGTGCTCCTGATCGGCGGGCTGTCCCTGGGCGGCCAGATCCTGACGGAGATGCTGGCCCGGCGGAAGGATGTCTGCCGGTACGCCCTGGTGGAGAGCGCCGCGGTGATCCCCGACCCGGTCACCAACGCGCTGACCGGCCCGGCTTTCGGGGCGAGCTTCGGGCTCATCAAAAACAGGACCTTCTCAAAACTGCAGTTCGCCTCCCTGGGCATCCGGAAAGACCTGTTCGAGGACTACTACAGGGACACCTGCCTGATCGGCAGGGAAGATATGATCGCGTTCCTGAAGGCGAGCACCGCGTACCGGCTGGACAGCGCGATCGCCGGCACGAAGGCCAGGGTACATGTGTTCGCCGGGGAGAAAGAGGTCCGCAGAATCCTCAGGTCCGCGGACGAGATCTGCCGCGCGGTGCCCGGGAGCCGGAAGACGATCCTCAAAGGGATGGGGCACGGCGGCTTTTCCGTCAACCATCCGGATATGTACGTCCGGGCTGTGAGGGAGATCCTGAGCGGGGACTGAACCGTACGGCACAGGCAAAGGAGGATGACATGATCAGGACCATCGGCATCGTGAGCCTGTCCAGCGGCGTTATAGGCGAGAGTTTCGTCAGGCACGAGGTGGACATCGGCCTTGAGCGCCTGCGCGCCGCGGGGCTCCGCGTACGCTTCATGCCCCATGCCCTCAAAGGCCTTCAGTATATCAAGGACCACCCCGAGGCCCGGGCGGCGGACCTGACGGACGCCCTCCGGGATCCCGAGATCGACATGATCCTGTGCGCCATCGGCGGGGACGATACCTACCGGCTGGCGCCGTACCTGTTTGACGGCGGGGAGCTTGAAAAAGCCGCCCGGCAGAAAGTGTTCCTGGGCTTTTCCGACACGACGATCGACCATTTCATGCTGCACAAAGTGGGGATGAAGACCTTCTACGGGCAGAGCTTCCTGGCGGACGTGTGCGAGATCGGGCCGGGGATGTATCCCTATTCCCAAAGATATTTCGACGAGCTTACGCGCACCGGCACCATCCGTGAGATCACGCCCGCCGACACCTGGTATGAGGAGAGGAAGAGCTTCGCGCCCTCCGAGGTGGGCACGCGGCCGCCCGAACATCGGGACCGGGGCTTTGAGCTGCTCCAGGGGCCGCCCAGGTTCTCGGGGAAAATACTGGGCGGCTGCATCGACTCGATGCTGGACATGTTCGACGGGGAGACATATCCGGACATGCCCGTGATCTGCCGGAAGTACGGCCTGTTCCCCCCGAAGGAGGACTGGGAGGGCCGCATCCTGCTGATAGAGACCAGCGAGGTGAAGATGCCCCCGGACAAGTACCGCAAGGCCCTTGAGTATTTAAAGGAGGCGGGCGTATTCGCCGCCGTCAGCGGCGTGCTCGTGGGCAAGCCCATGGACCGGATCTGGGAAAACGAGTACAGGGAAGCGCTCAGGGACGTGACCGCCGATCAAGAGCTCCCCATCCTGTGCAATATCAATATCGGCCACGCCCAGCCCCGGTGCATCATCCCCCTGGACATCACCGCACACGTGGACGCGGAAAAACCGGTGATCCGTTTCGGGGACTGAACGAAGAGCAAAGAAGTGTGGAGGGTGAAATGGAAAAGGGACTTTTGAGGGAAGCGCTCGTCAAGTATCTTTCCGGCGTGATCCTCCTGGGCGCGCTCTTGTTCCTGCCCGCGGGGACTTTCGCCTGGAAAAACGCGTGGCTGATGATGATCCTGCTGTTCGTGCCCATGCTCATCGCCGGTCTCGTCATGTATCTCAAGGCGCCGGCCCTGCTCAAAAGCCGGCTGGACGCCAAAGAGAGCCGGGGCGGGCAAAAGGCCGTGATCCTGATGAGCGGGCTCATGTTCCTCGCCGCCTTTATCCTGGCGGGGCTCAACTTCCGGTTCCGATGGATCACGATGCCCGGCTGGACCGTAGCCGCGGGCGCCGTCGTATTCGTGCTCTCCTATGCCATGTTCGGCGAGGTGCTGCGGGAAAACGCCTACCTGTCCCGCACCATCGGTGTGAGAGAGGGCCAGAAGGTGGTGGACACGGGGCTGTACGGCGTGGTGCGCCATCCCATGTATTCCGCCACCGTGCTGCTATTCCTGAGCATGCCGGTGATCCTGGGGAGCCCGATATCCTTTGCGGTGACGCTCGCGTACATCCCCATCATCGTCAGGCGGATCCTGGATGAGGAAGAGGTGCTCAAACAGGAACTGGAAGGCTACGAAAGCTATATGGAAAAGGTGCGATACAGACTTGTTCCGCACCTGTGGTGACATAAAGATCATGGGGAAAGGGGCTATATGAAACTCGCGATCGTGGAGGACGACAGCGCTCAGGCGCGGACCCTGGCCGCGTACTGCGAAAAATACGGCGCCGAAAAGGGCGCGGATATATCCGCCGTCCATTTTGACGAGCCCTCGGGTTTTCTTGAAAAGTACCGGGGCGGGTTCGACGCGGTGTTCATGGACATCGTGATGCCGGTGATGGACGGCATGGAGTGCGCCCGGCGCCTGAGGAAGATCGACGAGGACGTGGTGCTCTGCTTCGTGACCACCATGGCCCAGTACGCCGTGAAGGGTTACGAGGTGGGGGCCTTCGACTTTATCATCAAGCCGGTGAGCTACGGTGAGTTCGCCATGAAACTGGACCGGATCGCCCGGCTGCTGTCCAAGCGCCGGAGCGAGGCGCTGATGATCGTGAGCCGCAGCGCGGTGCGCAGGGTGGATGTGAAGGATCTGATGTATGTGGAGGTGTACGACCACATGCTGATCTATCACACCCGGGACGGGGACATCGAGGCCCACGGGAAGCTGGCCGCCCTGGAGCAGGACGAAAAGTTCCGAAGGTTTTTGAAGGTGTCCCCCAGCCACCTGGTCAGCTGCGACCACATCACGTCGGTGGCGGAGGATCATATGACCGTCGGCGGGAACAGGATCCCGATATCCCGCCGACGCCGGAAGGAATGCCTGGAAAAAATGGCGGAGCTCCTGGGAGGAGGGCTTTTCTGATGTGGTATATCAATTATTTTCACCTCCAGATCCTGGCCCTGGAGCTGCTGCTGTGCATGAAGATCCCCGGAAGAAAGCTGTTCTGGCTGCGGCTGATCCCCGCCGCGGCCCTCTACTGCGCGCTGCCCGCGCTGGTGCCCGGAGGGTTTTTCGCCCCCTTCCTGGTGACCGGTTGGTTCACCTTCGGGTTCATGGCGGCGATGGTGCTGTCGGGGCTGCTGCTGGGCTTGAGCTTCAGGATGAATGTAAGGCAGGTGGTGTTCTACTGCTGCGTGGCCCACACCATCCAGCACATGGTCCACTGCCTGTACCGTCTCACGGGGCTCGTGTTCTCTCCGCCCTTTGACGTGCTCGAGGCCGTCCAGTTCGTCATCATGACCGGGGCCTGCGTGATCGTGTTCCTGATCCTGCGGGACCGCTTCCGGGGCAGCGAGACCGTGGACGTGCCGTCCGGTCACGTGATCTGGTTCGGGATCGTGTCCACCCTGATCATCTATGTGATCAGCTACTGGACCACCTCCAGGGAGACGGAGACCATCGGCCTGACGATCTTCGACCTGTTCGCCTGCGCCCTGCTGCTGGTCATCCTGCTGGATGTGTTCCGCCTGCGCCGGGCGGAAAGGGACCAGATGATCATGATGCGCCTGCTGCGCCAGGAACAGGAGCAGCACGAGCTGAGCCGGGCCACCATCGACGTGATCAACCGCAAGTGCCACGACCTGAGGCACCAGATCGCCGCCCTGAGGCACATGAGCGCTCCGGAGCAGGAAAAGAGCATCGCCGAGCTGGAGGACGCGGTGCTCATCTACGACCGGTTCCCCAAATCCGGCAATGAGGACGTGGACATCATCCTGGCGGAAAAGGGCCTGCTGGCGGAGAAGAAAGGCATCGCCATCCGCGGCATCGTGGACGGGGAAAAGCTGAAGTTCATGGGCATCGAGGACCTGTACTCCCTCCTGGGCAACGCCCTGGACAACGCCATCGAGGCCGCGGGGAAAGAGGAGGATCCCTCCAGGCGCATCATCACCCTGCACGCCGCCGCGAAGGGCGCGCTGTTCGCCATCCATATCGAGAACCCCTCTTCCCGGCAGCCGATGTTCATGGACGGCCTGCCGGTGACCGACAAGCAGGATACGGACTTCCACGGCTTCGGGATGCGCAGCATGCGCTATATCTGCGAAAAGTATTCCGGGGCCCTGACCACCGGCTGGGAGGACGGGATCTTCAGCGTGGATATGCTGGTCCCCTTGGGGGAGGACGCCCCCGCCTGATCTCCCAGGCGCTCATTTGACCACCTGCGCATGAAAAACGACCATCTGCGCAGTGGGTCTTTTTTTATTTTCCGGGATGGATTAGGATGTTTTCATACAAAAGGGCGGGGAGGACCCTGCCCGGAAAAAGGGAGGAGACAGCCTTGAAAAATTCCAAGCTTTGGTCGGGCCTGACTTCGATCTTCGCGGTCATCCTGGTGATCGCCCTGGTCGGCAACACGCTCGCTACCGCCAACGCCAGCTACATCAACTCCGCTTTGAGCATCAATACCGCCCGGGTGGTCGAAAAGGGCACCGCCCCCGCCGATACCACCTACTATAAGAGCCAGTTCGGCGCCTTCGACGACGCCGAGGCCCAGGCCAGGGCCATCGCCGCGGCCCTGGAGCAGAACGTGAACGAGATGCGGGAAGGCGCCGCGCTCCTTCTGAACACGAACGACGCCCTGCCCCTCAAGGACGAGACGAAGATCACCGTGCTCGGCCACGGCGCCGTGGATCCCGCCTACCAGGCGTCCTCCGCCGGCACCAAAGTGTCCACCGGTGCGATCAACGCCATCGACCTGAAGACCGCCCTTGAAAACCAGGGCTTCACCGTGAACACGGTGCTCTGGGACGCGCTGCTCAAAGGCACCGCCGCCCGCGGCGTGCTCACCCAGGGCTGGGGCGGCATGACCGTCTCCGTGACCGGCTCCGCCGCCGGCAGTGAGGAGAACAAGGCGTTCTACGAGCAGTACACCGACAGTTTCGCCGAGTATCCCGACGCGGCCGTGGTGGTGTTCACCCGGGAAGGCGCCGAGGGCACCGACCTGATGATGCAGGACAAGGACGACGAGGGCGGCTCCGCCGAACCCATCAGCTCCCTGGCGCTGCACAAGAACGAGCGCGATCTGCTCGAACTGGCCCGGGCCAATTTCAAGAAAGTGATCGTGCTGCTCAACAGCCCCAACCAGATGGAAGTGCACGAGATCAAGGAATACGCCGACGCGATCCTGTTCATCGGCTATCCCGGCCATCAGGGCTTCACCGGTGTGGCGGAGATCCTGCGCGGCGCCGTGAACCCCTCGGGCAAACTGGTGGACACCTACGCCACCAGCTCCCTGTCCGCCCCCTCGGTGGTCAACTCCGGCACCGAGACCCCCCAGTTCGCCAACGTGAATGAGATCAACGCGGCCATCGGCGACGACGAGAGGGCCGAGTACATCTCCTTCCAGGCCGAGAACATCTACATCGGCTACCGCTACTACGAGACCCGCTACGCCGACGCCGTCATGGGCAAGGGCAACGCCGACTCCAATGTAGGCGCGCTCAAGGGCGCCGAAAAGTGGAACTACGCCGACGAGGTGCAGTATCCCTTCGGCTTCGGCCTGAGCTACACCGCCTTCGAGCAGACCCTGGACTCCGTGACCGTGGGCGAGGATGAGATCACCGCCAAGGTGACCGTGAAGAACGTGGGCACCGTGCCCGGCAAGAGCGTGGTGCAGCTCTACGCCCAGACCCCCTATGACACCTACGAGATCGAGCACAAGGTGGAAAAATCCGCCATCGCCCTCGCGGGCTTCGGCAAGACCGCGCTGCTGGATCCCGGCGCGAGCGAGACCGTGACCGTCACCGTGGACAAGTACCTCCTGGCCAGCTATGACATGACCGCCAACAAGGGCGAGGGCGGCTACATCCTCTCCGGCGGCGACTACTACCTGGCCATCGGCGACGACGCCCACGACGCGCTGAACAATGTGCTGGCCGCCCGGGGCTACACCGCCGCGAACGGCATGACTGCCGACGGCGTCAGCGCCAAAGCCTATAAGTGGAACGAGAACTTCAACGAGGAAAAATACCGCTATGGCGAGAACGGCGTGGCCGTGACCAACCAGTTCGCCGACTGTGACCTGAACACCTGGATCGCGGGCGCCGGCACCTACCTGAGCCGCAGCGACTGGGCCGCCACCTTCCCGGTGGAAAAGACCACCGTGAGCGCCACCAAGGAAATGATGGATGTGCTGGACGGCGAGTGGTACGTCAAGCCCGACAACGCGCCCTCCTTCAGCGAAGTGGCCTCCAAATTCGGCGTGGACAGCGGCCTCAATCTGGCCTACATGAAGGATATCCCCCTGACCGATCGGGAGACCTGGGACCTGTTCATCCACCAGCTGAAGGTGGAAGACCTGCCCAACGCCACCGCCGAAAGCTTCTCCTGCCCCGCTGTGGGCGAGCTTTCTCCCTCCTTCGGTGTGGGCGACGGCTGCGACTCCATCGGCGGCAATTACCCCATCCCCGTCAAGGTGAACGGCGAGGACGTGACCGTGCCCACCGTGCGTTACTGCTCCAACCCCATCATGACCGGCACCTTCAACTATGACATCATCGCGAACCGCGGCACGATGCTGGGCGAGGACGGCATGTGGAGCAAGTTCATGATCAACTACAACGTGGGCAACGACCTGCACCGCACCCCCTTCGGCGGCCGCAGCT